>JBQTJB010000084.1:0-28388 GCA_052387555.1 Blastocatellia bacterium
ACGGAGGATTTTCTGGGCCGAATGAGTCTAACGGCGGAAGCCACATTTGCGAAACGCCCGAACGACTGGACCGTCAAGGTCATTTCCGGCTACAGCACCCAATACACCGGCGGCGGCGAGAACGCGATCGTCGACGGCATTCGCGGCACGGCGAATTTTGCCAGCGGCGAATGGCAGGGCGTGCAGGGAAGGCCGTACGAAGCGGTGATCGATCTGCAGCGTGAAACCGAGATCAGAGAAGTCGGCGGCGGCTTTCTACAGGTCGCCGGGCCGTGGATATGGATGCCCGAACGAGTTGAGTTTGAAGTTTCGACCGATGGTATGAAATTCGACCGCGTGGCCGAGATCAAACCGAACTTCCCACAGCGTGAGATGACGCCGACCATTAAAGAGTTTGCGCAGATTATCACGCCGACCAAAGCCCGCTACGTCCGCGTTCGCGCCTTCAACTTCGGCAAGATTCCGGCGTGGCATCCCGGTGCGGGCGGCGATCCATGGATATTTGTGGATGAGATTTTTATCGACTGAAAATACAGATGGGCGCGTCTAAATAATCGAACGCCATGCGTTCGTGCGAACATGATGCCCGCTTTCCCGCAACAAAAGCGAGTGTTCCGGTAAGGGAGTACACAATTATGGACAGACGATTATTTATTAGATCCAGCGGTATCGGGTTGGCGAGCTTTGGTTTTATGGCCGCCGCCCCGGATTTTTTGCATCAGTTTGCATCGGCGCAAGTTGCGAATGGCTATGGCAAAAAAAAGGTTTTGGTCACGATCTTTCAACGCGGCGCGGTCGACGGCCTGAACATGATCGTCCCGTTTGGAGACAGCGAGTATTACAATCTGCGGCGGCAGATAGCGATCCCTAAGCCGAACCAAACCGAAGGAGCAGCAGATCTGGACGGATATTTTGGGCTGCATCCGATGATGAAACCGCTCGAGGCGTTTTGGAGATCTAAACAGCTTGCCGTTATCCATTCTTCTGGTTCGCCCGACAACACGCGTTCGCATTTCGACGCTCAAGATTACATGGAATCGGGCACGCCCGGCTACAAGGGCACGCGCGACGGCTGGCTAAACCGCGCATTGCAGGGTAAATCCGGCAAAGACGATTCGCCGTTTCAGGCCGTTGCCATGACGCAAGCTTTGCCGCGTTCACTGTACGGCCGAGCTCCGTCAGTTGCGATGACCAACCTTGCGGATTTTACGATCAAAGCAGGCATGTACACCGCAGATCTTAAAGGCGGATTCGAAGGCGTTTACCAGCAGAATGTGAAGGATACGCTTGGCGAAACCGGAAAAGAAACGTTCGAAGCGGTCAACTTTTTGAAAAAGGCAAACCCGGCGCAGTACAAACCCGAAAACGGCGCGGTGTATCGTGCGACGCAGCTCGGGCGTTCGCTTTCGCAGATCGCGCAACTGATAAAAGCCGGTGTCGGGCTTGAGATCGCTTTTGCCGAATCAGGAGGCTGGGACACGCATGTAAACCAGGGCGGATCACGCGGACAGCTTGCAAATCTGCTTCGTGATTTTGCCGCGTCTATTGCGGCCTTCGGTACCGATCTCGGAAAACGAATGGATGATGTTGTGCTGCTGACAATGTCCGAATTCGGCCGCACTGCCAGGGAGAATGGTTCACGCGGCACAGACCACGGCCATGGCAACGCGATGCTCGTGCTTGGCAATTCCGTAAAAGGCGGCAAGGTCTACGGCGATTGGAAAGGCTTGAAAAACGATCAGCTAAACGAAGGCCGTGACCTGGCCGTAACTACCGATTTTCGCGATGTGTTTGCCGAGGTTGCAAGCAGACATCTCGGCAACACGAACCTCGGTTCGCTATTCCCGAAATACTCTGCGAACAAGGCAAACTTTCGTGGATTTTTGGGTTGATCTTTAACCGCAGAGGCGCAGAGAATTTAATTATGTTTGAAGACGTGTGTTAATTCATACGTCTTTTTCTTATGGCTCAGCGCCTCAGCGCCTCTGCGGTTTGATATTCTGTCAACGTGTTCAAAACCCGCAGCACCAAGCTCGAACGGATCGACACCGGCGATTACACGCCGGAGGAATACCAACGCTTTCTTCGCGAGATAGCGTTCATCAACCGGTATTTCGGCGACCGCCGGGCGTTGGAAAAGACTTTGTTTATAGATATCGCACGCGAATGGCAGACAAATCGGCAGAAGCCAGCATTGCAGAAGCCCGCACGAAGTAAAGGCATTCCTCAGAACGCAATCGAAAGCGAAAGAGCTTTCTCAGTTCTCGATGTCGGCTGCGGCTCAGGCGAACTGCTCCGATACATCGCCGAATTCGCACGGCGGAATGGCAAACAAGCGAAACTTGTCGGCATCGACCTAAACGAGATCTCTACTTCGGTCACAGCTTCAGAATCGCGCGAGTTCCCCGAGATCTCGGCAATACGCGGCGATGCTTTCAAATTGCCGTTCGCCGACAACACCTTCGATTACGCCATCTCGTCCCTTTTCTTTCACCACCTCACCGACGAACAGATCCCGCAAGCCCTAAAAGAAATGTCCCGCGTCGCCAGCCGCGGCATCTACGTCATCGACCTTCACCGCCTTCCAATGGCCTATGTTCTCTACAAATTATTCTGCTTTGCGTTCCGCATCTCGCCACTGGTCAGGCACGACGGGTCGTTATCGATATTGAAAGGATTTAAGCCTACCGAATTTGGCCATAGTGGAAAGATCCAGCGAGTCTTTCCTTTTCGCATCGTTTTGACAATGCTATAAGCCGAGTCGGTGTAGAAATACCTCAGCCGTTCCGTCAAATTGCGAATCAAAATGGAAATTCGTCAGTTACGCTGAGAACGTTTATCTCCGCATCAGAACCAAAGATCGCCACCAGATAAGAATTTAACTTTTCAACCGCCACAGTAGTATCAACGAATCGAAATTTCGACCAACTCCATTGCTTTGACTTTAGACCGCTGTCGGTGCCTACGAACTCATCGGCCTTGCCCATTTGTGAGGCAGAGTAAATGCAAACGCCGAGCTTGAACGGCTCTCCCGCGACCTTAACCCACCAGCCCCAATCTTCAGCACAAACGAACGGTATGGAATAACCCCGCTCGCAGAGCTTTTTTTGCAAATAATGAGCAAGAGCCTTGCCTTGCCGTACATACCTTCGTTAATGATTTCTTCCTCCTCACCGGGAAGTATCGGAAATTTGTTGGACCTAATATGAATGAATTTTCCCATAGCTTATTAGAATATTTTGCACACCTTGCGGGTTTGAGTTTCGGTCACGAACGCCGATACACCTCGCTCGATGCCCGATCTTTATAACCAAAACGACAAGCCTGTCCTGACGAATTTCATAAACCACGCGATAGTCGCCGAGCCGGATTCGGTACAGGTGTTCCGCTCCCTTTAGTTTCTTTATCTTGAGCAGTTCGGAATACGGATTTTGTGACAGCAGTTTGAGTGCCTCCGCGGTCGTGGTTTTCATCTTTGCGGGCAGCAGGTCAAACTCTTTTCTGGCGCTCTTTACAAACTCGACACTGTACGAGGCCATTAGTTTTTCCCTTTACTCAATCCCGCAAGTATTTCCTCAAGCGATATCGTTTCCTCGTCGCGTCTCGCGCGATATGCCTCAAGGTCGATCTCGTCTTCTAACCGCTCGACCAGAGCTTCCTCGATCAAATAGCGCATCTTGATGCCTCGTTCTTTGCAGAAAGCAGTAACAGCATCTTTTACCTTGGCATCAATTATCGTCGATAACGTAGCTGTTTCACTCATATGCACGAATTATAATGAAAATAAATGAAAAAACAAGAATTTCCAGCCTTTCCATACGTTCCAGTCATTCCAAACCTGTCAAATCGCGCAATTTGCCGTTTGTCGTTGCTAAGATCTGTTTGATAATGTCGCGGGATCTTTGAGAATTTGTTCGGCAGATGTCACTGATGGGTTTTTGCTTTATTACTTATTTCGTGTGATTGGTGGAAAAACCTTGTCCAAGAATCACACGAAATAGATCAACAAAGCCCAATGAGTGTTGCGCTTCCGGTTGCTGTTTCACAATTTTTTCATTTGTTTCATGGAAACATACATACCACTCTCAGAAACGAAACACGCGTATGGCCTACTCCATCTGCCGCAGCCTAAGACGCAAAGCCTGCAGCTTGATAAAGCCTTCGGCATCGTGCTGGTCGTAGGCGCCGGCATCGTCTTCGAAAGTTACTACTCGTTCGCGGTAAAGTGAATTTGGCGATTTGCGGCCGGTAATGGTTACGTTGCCTTTGTAGAGTTTTAGGCGGACGTCGCCCGAGACGGTTTCCTGCGTCTGGTCGATCATCAAACGAAGGATCTCGAATTCTGGCGCGAACCAAAAGCCGTAATAGACCGATTCGGCGAATTTGGTTCCCAAGCTGTCGCGGAGCCGCATCACTTCGCGATCCATCGTGATGGATTCGAGCGCGCGGTGCGCCATTTGCAAAATGGTAACGCCCGGCGTTTCGTACACGCCGCGCGACTTCATGCCGACAAAGCGGTTTTCGACAAGATCGACACGGCCTATACCGTGTTCGCCGCCGAGATGGTTGAGTTTTGTCACCATATCGACCGCTCCGTATTTCTCACCGTCGATTGCGACCGGCTCGCCTTTTTCGAATGAGATGATTATTTCCTGCGGTTTGTCGGCGGCTGTTTCTAACGATCTGGTGAGGAGAAAAATATTCTCTGGCGGCGCGTTCCACGGGTTTTCGAGAATGCCGCCTTCGTAAGAGATGTGCATCAAATTGCGATCAGTAGAGTAAGGTTTTTCGGCCGTCGCGGTGACCGGAATGCCGTGCTTCGCGCAGTAGGCGATCAGATCGGCACGCCCCTTGAATTCCCAATGCCGCCACGGCGCTATCACTTTAATGTCCGGCTGCAGTGCGTAGTAGGTCAGCTCGAAGCGAACCTGATCGTTGCCTTTTCCGGTGGCTCCATGCGCGACGGCGTCAGCGCCTTCGCGTTGCGCGATCTCGATCTGACGTTTTGCGATCACAGGGCGAGCAAGCGATGTGCCGAGCAGGTAAACACCTTCGTAAAGAGCGTTTGCCTTTACGGCAGTCCAGACAAAGTCTTTGACGAATTCTTCGCGGAGGTCCTCGACATACAGTTTCGAAGCACCCGTGGCTATAGCTTTTTCTTCGAGTCCGGTCAGCTCCTCACTTTGGCCCACGTCGGCGCAATAGCAAACGACCTCGCAATCGTAGGTCTCCTTTATCCACAAAAGCATTGCCGACGTGTCCAAACCGCCGGAATATGCCAAGACGACTTTATTGATCTTTTTCATCGGCTTAAAGAGTCACACTCGCTACCGCTCGTGTTTCCGCCTGAGGTATTATAGCGGCACGGAGATAAAGATGACCAAATCGGGCCAGCTTTGGGGCGGCAGATTCACTGAAAAACCGGACGAGACTTTTGCAGCGTTCAATAACTCGTTTCATTTCGACAAACGGCTGTTTGCGGCTGATGTTCGCGCAAGTATCGCTCATGCAAATGGCCTCGCTCGCGCCGATGTTTTGACATCGGATGAAAATACGGCAATCGTCAATGGCTTGGAAAAGCTATTGCAATCGTCTGGGTCGGAGAGCGGTTTTTTCGAATCGGACGCCGAAGATATCCACGCGTTTATCGAATCGAAACTCGTTGCACTGATCGGTGATACCGGTAAAAAACTCCATACGGGACGCAGCCGGAACGATCAGGTTGCGACCTCGTTTCGGATTTGGCTGCGGGATGAGATCGAAACGATACAAGAATTTATAAGATGTGTGCAGCGTGGTTTAATTGCCGCGGCGGAGCGCCATTGCGATGCTGTTCTTCCAGGGTACACCCATTTGCAGCGGGCGCAGCCGATCCTTTGGGCGCATTGGTGCCTTGCGTATTTTGAAATGTTGAAGAGAGATGCAGAGCGACTTGTCGATGTTTCAAAAAGTGTTAACGTTTTGCCGCTCGGTTCGGCGGCTTTAGCGGGAACGAGTTTCCCGATCGACCGCGAGGCGGTTGCGCGCGAACTAGGTTTCGATGCAGTATCTGCAAACAGCCTCGACGCCGTTTCTGATCGTGACTTTGCCGTCGAGTTTGCCGGTGCGTGTTCGCTTCTTATGATGCATCTTTCGCGGATGGCCGAGGATCTGATCATCTATTGCTCTACCGAGTTCGGTTTTGTCACACTGAGCGACGCTGTTTCGACCGGATCGAGCCTACTGCCGCAAAAGAAAAACCCGGACGCACTTGAGTTAATCCGCGGAAAGGCCGGAAGAGTTTTCGGACATCACGCCGCGCTGCTAGCGACGATGAAAGGACTGCCGCTTGCTTACAACAAGGACATGCAGGAAGACAAGGAAGCGGTTTTCGATTGCGTTGACACGGTTTCCGGCTGTCTGCAAGTTACGAAGATCGTGCTCGATAATCTAACCGTAAATGAAGAAAGGACGATTGCGGCCGCCACGAAAGGCTATCTAAACGCAACGGAACTGGCCGACTATCTGGTCAAAAAAGGGATGCAGTTTCGCACGGCTCACGACGCGGTCGGAAAGATCGTTCTCAAAGGAATCGAAAAAGGGAAAGAACTTAAAGAGCTCACGGTAAGGGAAATGCAGGAAATAGCTTATGAGATCAATTCGGACGTTTTCGATGCTCTGAGTTTGGAGAAAACACTGGCGAGCAAATCGGCGATCGGTGGAACTTCACCGTCACGAGTGGCGGAAGAACTGAAAACGGCAAAATTTTTTGTCGCCGTTGGCGACAAAACCAAGTTGAAATGAACAAATCCGAACTAATAAAACAAACCGGCGAGAACGAGCTGATGCAATTCCTCGGCGTGAAAATTGCCGAGGTCTCTGACGAACGTGTCATTCTTACGATGGAAGTCACGCCGAAAGTGCATCAATATGTCGGAATAATGCACGGCGGTGTTTCGCTTTACCTTTGCGAGACCGCTGCGTCGATCGGCGTGGTCGCAAATGCCGACCTAACCAAGGTGACGCCGGTCGGAATAGAGATCAATGCCAATCACCTGCGTGCCGTGAGCAGCGGAACGATCACAATCGAGGCAAAGCCTGTCTATCCCGGCCGGACGATGAATGTCTGGCAGATCGATATTACGAACGACCGTGGAAAACTGGTGTGCACGTCGCGATGTACGCTGCTCCTACAAAACCGGCCGGCATTAAAGCCCGGGGAAGAAACTAGCCACAATTAACACGAATGTTACGAATACAAAGAACCGCAATTCGTGCAATTCGCGTCATTCGTGGCTAAACTCTTTTTGTGCATAAGTTTGTCCGAAATCTCATCACTGAATGGCGGCGGCTCGGGCTGCCTTTTTCGGGCGTAACAGCGGTCATCGCGGTTTCCGGCGGAGCCGATTCGGTGAGTCTGCTTCTCGCCCTTCACGATCTGAAGAGACGAAAAAAACTGGATATCCGATTTGTCGTTGCTCATTTCGACCATAAACTGCGCGGCCGTGAAAGCGGTAAAGATGCCCGATTTGTCGAAAAATTTGCCGAACGGCTCGGATTCGATTTCGTGCTCGGCAGCGGAAAGATAAAGCGAACCGGAAATCTGGAACAAAATGCACGCAATGGCAGATACGAGTTTCTGAAACAAACGGCCAAGGAAAACAAAGCGTTTGCCGTGTTAACCGGGCACACTAAGAACGACCAAGCCGAAACTTTTTTGATGAACCTCATTAGAGGAAGCGGTATTGATGGACTAGCCGGGATGACACCCGTTCGTAAACTCGATGAGGAGAAGAGAAGAAGCGAGGAAAAAGAACCTGCAATCCGCAATCTGCAATCCACAATCCTTCTCGCGCGTCCCTTGCTTCAATGGGCAAAACGCTCGGATACCGAAGCATTTTGCCGCGGATGCGGAGTTGTATTTCGAAACGATTCGATGAACGAAGATACTGCGTTCAAACGGGTTAAGGTTCGTAAAGAACTGATCCCGATTCTCCACGAATACAACCCCAAAATTATTGAAACGCTCGCCCGAACGGCAGAACTGCTGCAACAGAACTCAGAACCGGTAGTGGCAGCGACCGGTTTAAACGCAGACGATCAGCTTTTGGAGGATCAAAAGATTCTCAAGTTGAAGGAGTTGATCGAGTTGGCCAAACCCTCTCTTTACCATACTCTCCGCAAATGGCTCCGAGTAAATCGCGGAAATCTTCGCAGCATCCAACTGAAACATATCGAAGCCATAGAGCGTTTGATTCACAGCCGAAAAAGCGGGAAAATTGTCGAATTGCCTGGCGGTCAAACCGTTTCAAAGGGCGGTGGACGGCTTGTACTGACCGAGATTAGGGTTGATAAATGACCGTCCGGCTACTACAATCAAGAGTTGGCGTTTGGTCTCACGGCGAAACTGCTTTTAGAACAACCGCGTGATTGAAACTTTCATCAAACGGCATTGGTAAAACTTTCGTAACATGTATTAATGCGAAAGTTGATTTGGAGGCTATAAGTTGAATTCAAAAGCAAGACAGATATTACTTTGGTTGATGATCATTTCCGGTGCGTTGCTTCTTGTCTGGTATTTGCAGGGGCAGCAAAAGAAAAATCCTACGGAATTAGCGATCAACGAAGCTATAACACGAATAAATAATAAAGATTTTAAAGAAGCTTCTATAAAGCAATCAGGCGTCGAATTTACCGATGCCAGTGGAAACAAATATGTAACTACCATTGGAAGCGATGCGACCCGAAAGTTGCTCGTTGATAAGATGGACGATTTTAATAAGTCGAACGAGGGAACCAGCTCCGTTATTAAGTACAACGAAGAGCCAACCTCAAGCGGACTCGGTTGGCTGATCCTGATCCAGGCATTGCCGTTTCTTCTGCTTATCGGATTTCTTGCCTTCACGCTTAGGCAAATGCAGGCCGGCGGGAATAAAGCTCTAAGCTTTGGCAAATCAAAGGCAAAACTGCTCAATAACCAGCAAAAAAGGGTGACTTTCAAGGACGTTGCCGGTGTCGAGGAGCCGAAGGAAGAGCTTCAGGAGATCATCGAATTTCTAAAGGACCCGCAAAAATTCCAAAAATTAGGCGGAAAGATACCCAAAGGCGTCCTGATGATGGGACCTCCGGGAACGGGTAAGACGCTGCTTGCAAAGGCGGTTGCCGGCGAGGCAAATGTGCCGTTTTTCTCCATCTCGGGTTCGGATTTTGTCGAAATGTTCGTCGGCGTAGGTGCAAGCCGCGTTCGCGATCTTTTCGAGCAGGGCAAAAAGAACGCTCCGTGCATAATTTTTATTGACGAGATCGACGCGGTCGGCCGCCATCGCGGTGCAGGTCTTGGCGGCGGACACGATGAGCGCGAACAGACGCTCAACCAGCTTCTAGTCGAAATGGACGGCTTTGAATCCAACGACGGAGTTATTTTAATGGCTTCGACCAACCGTCCCGACGTGCTCGACCCCGCGCTTCTTCGTCCGGGCCGGTTCGACCGCCAGGTCGTGGTTTCGTACCCAGATGTTCGCGGCCGCGAGGGAATTCTGAAAGTGCATACACGCAAGATCCCTCTCGATGAAGGCGTTGATGTAAACGTGATTGCCCGCGGAACTCCGGGGTTTACCGGCGCCGACCTTGCAAATTTGGTGAATGAGGCCGCGCTTGTAGCTGCCCGTCTTAATAAAAAGGTCGTGACGCTGAAGGATCTGGAATTTGCGAAAGACAAGGTTTTGATGGGGCCGGAACGCAGGAGCATGATAATGACCGACAAGGAACGCCGTCTTACCGCGATTCACGAAGCCGGCCACGCTCTCGTCGGGATGAACATTCCTGAAAGCGATCCCGTCCACAAGGTGACGATCGTGCCGCGCGGACGAGCCCTCGGCGTGACGTTCTTCCTGCCTGAGGCGGATGTTCTGGGCCGAACCAAGGAAGAGCTTTTAGCAATGATCGCCAATTCTATGGGCGGCCGAATCGCCGAAGAGATATTCATCGGCCAGATAACGACCGGAGCGTCCAACGATATTGAAAAAGCTACCGAGCTCGCCCGTGCCATGGTTTGCCAGTACGGGATGTCCGATCTCGGCCCGCTGGCGTTTGGAAAGAAGGAAGAGCAAATTTTCCTCGGCCGCGAAATTGCCCAACACCGTGATTTTTCGGAAGATACGGCGATCAAGATAGACCAGGAAGTAAAACGAATCGTTTCCGAGCAGTACACGAGAGCGACCAAGATCCTTGAGGAAAACCGTGAATCCATGGAGCGGCTCGTCGAGGCACTTCTCGAACACGAATCGCTGGATCTCTCACAGATGAAGCGGGTCATCGCTGGTACTCCGCTTGATGAGGTGGCACCGGCTCGTTCAACCCCGGACAGCGGCAATTCGGCGGAACCTGAAGAGGCAAAGGAGCGCTTTAAGAAGCCTATCCTGCCGCCGATAACGCCGAATAATCCGGCTACGGCCTAGGGCGGAACCGGTAGGGAGTGTGTGGATTTTTTTGAACCGGGTATTAGTACCCGGTTTTTTATTTTTGCAGCGACTGTGTAGAAGCGTTGGGGACGCAATCGCTGCCGGTCGTTTTTCCGTCTTTCGTCCTATGCAATGGCAAACCTCACGTAGAAAACTGACGTTTGATCGCACGCTTGTGATGGGTATTTTGAATGTAACGCCAGACAGCTTTTCCGATGGCGGAAAATTTTCGTTGCCAGACGCCGCATTGAAACAAGCCGAGCGAATTATAAGCGAAGGTGCGGATATAATTGACATAGGCGGCGAATCTACAAGGCCGGGAAGTTCACGGGTTTCGGACGAGGAAGAAGTCGATCGTAGTGTCCCGATCATCGAAGCCATTGTAAAGCGTTTCGACATTCCGATTTCAATCGATACAACTAAATCCACTGTTGCTAAAACCGCCGTCGACGCCGGAGCCGAAATAATCAATGACATTTCGGGTCTGCGGTTTGACGAGCGTATTGCAGAGGTTGCTGCGACACATAAAACCGGGCTGATTCTGATGCATTCACGCGGCTTTTTCGAGACGATGCACTCGCAGCCGCCAGTCGATGACATTCTCAAGGAGGTTGCCCACGATTTCCGACGCTCGATTACTACAGCCACAGAGCACGGCGTTGGAAGCGAGCAGATCGTGCTCGATGTCGGCATCGGGTTTGGAAAGACTTTCGAGCAAAATTTAGAGTTGATCGCTAAACTTGATAAACTTATCAGCGAATTTCCAGAATTCCCGATGCTTGTCGGAACCTCACGAAAATCTTTTATCGGAAAGATACTCGGCGACGTTCCACCAGATGAACGTCTTGGCGGTTCTTTGGCGAGCGCGGGTATCGCGGTTTGGAACGGAGCGTCAATTGTGCGGGTTCACGATGTCAAAGAAACCGTTGAAGCTGTCAAAGCGATCGACGTGGTAAAGTCGCAAGTATGAAGTATTTTCAAGTCGCTAGTCTTCTTTCGCTCATCGCTGTAGTATCCGGGTTCACCGACTGCTACAAACCGGTGACTAATTCAGGCCTGCCAAAGAATGTTAAAACCGTTGCGGTTCCGGCATTTCAGTTCGAGGCAAAGGGGCTGCGTTATCGCGTCGAATCGCGATTTACCGAGGCTGTGTCGCGCGAAATAATACGACGCGGAAACGGCCTTAAGGTTCAGGGAACAACTAAGGGCGCCGACGCCGTGATCGAAGGAACGATTCGCGATTTTGTGTTTTCGGGTGTTCTGCTCGACCGCCAGGGCCGAGCCCGAGTTTACGAAGTCACGATCGTTTCCGCCGTAACCATCCGAGATCTGAAAGAAAACAAGATTCTTTTCGACAATCAGAACTTTGTTTTTCGCGACTCTTTCGAGTTTTCCGAGGACCCGCGGTCTTTCTTTAACGAGGAAGACCCGGCGGTCGAACGCATGGCCCGCGTGTTCGCCGAATCGGTCGTCTCCGCGTTTGTAAACGGCATGGGCGTGAAGGAAGAAAAGAAATAGAGAATTGCCGCAAAAAGACGCAGAAATAGAAAAAAAATTCCGAAATGAGCCAATGACACTTATTTCTAAAGACGATCTCAGAGAGCAATTAAGAAAACGCGAAATATCGCCGGTTTATGCGCTTTTTGGTGAGGAAACATACCTGCGCGACATCGCTGCAAAGACCATTGCCGACCTTTCGTTCGCAGAAGGTGATTTCCGAGATTTCAACGACGACAAATTCAGTCTTAACACAGCGGACAGCCTAAGAGCTGCTCTCTCGGCAGCCGAACAGTTACCGATGATGGTTGCCCGCCGCGTTGTTCGAATCACCGATGTCCGTGTTTCTTCGACCTCGAACAAAGACACGCTAAAGGAAGACAGCGAAGCAGCTCTCGCGGCATATCTCGCAAACCCCTCGCCAAGTTCGGTCGTTATATTTGTCGCGGACGAGTTAAGCGGCAACCGCAAACTAACCAAGCTTTTGAAAGCCAAGGCCGCCGCCGTGGAATTTGCAAAACTTGATGATTCTGAACTTACAAAATGGGCACGTGACATGTTCGCCGAGCGCGGATGCGAGATCGATCCGGCTGTACCTAGAAAACTTATCGGTCTTGTCGGCTCCGACCTCCGGCGACTTAAGAATGAGGTCGAAAAACTTTCCACCGCAGCGCTTCAGGGGAAAGTGGTCACGGCCGAACTGGTTGATTCTCTTGTCCCCAATTCAAGGGAAATCTCAAACTTCGACCTTACCGACCATCTGCTCGCAGGCGAAAGACGAAAAGCTCTCGAAATATTGAAGAAGATTTTGGACGACGGCGCGGAACCGCTCGCGCTTCTTGGTCTTATAGCTTCGAATTACCGACGAAGTTTGATGCAAATGAATTTGGCAGCAGATAATTCGAGGTCGGATCGGTTTGCCGCCACGCTTAAAAGACTTGCTGAAACCGATTTGGCAATAAAAACATCTCTCGGCGGCGGAGGACAGGCCGGTGCAAGGCTGCAGATCGAGATGCTGGTTTGCGAATTATCAAAAATTTAATTTTTTTGCTTGACGTGTGACTATTTGGTCACGTATAATTTATTACGTGGAACCGGAATTGGTATTTAAGGCTTTGGGCGACGCGAGCCGGAGAAAGCTTCTCGACCTTCTTTTCTTAAAAGACGGCCGGTCGCTTTCCGAACTCGAAGAGTATTTGCCGATGACAAGATTCGGCGTGATGAAGCATTTGAAAATACTAAAAGAAGCTGGACTCGTGGCAACCCGAAAGAGCGGACGCGAGACGCTTCACTATCTGAATGCGGTCCCTATCCAGATGGTCTATGACCGCTGGGTTAGCAAATATTCAAAAGGATGGGCGAGGTCGCTGACCGAGCTCAAATACGACCTGGAAGACACGAATGATACTTTAATCCACCCGCTACCGCAGGTGGTTCCGACAGGAATAAATAAATTGGAGGCAAGAAAAATGGCAGAAGCAGCATTAACCGAAGACCCGAACCAGGTTTTCGAAATTTATATTCGCACCACTCCCGAAAAACTTTGGCAGGCCATCACAGATGGCGAACTGACAAAAGACTATTATTTTGGAACACGCGTGGAATCCGATTGGAAACCCCAATCGGAGTACAAGTACGTCATGCCCGACGGAACGGTAATGCTTAACGGCAAAGTTGTCGAGAGCGATCCGCCAACCCGTTTGGTAATGACCTTCGTTCCGCATTGGGATCCTTCAATGAGCGAACCGACGGAATCGCGTGTAACGTATGAGATCGAATCGAAAGGCGACGCGTGCAAGCTTACGTTGGTGCACGAGGGTTTAAAGAAAGGCGAGGCTATGACCGAGGGAATCTTTCACGGCTGGTCGCAGATACTTTCAAGCTTGAAGACCCTTCTCGAAACGGGAACTCCTTTTCAAGTAGGGCCTTAGGTTGATGTTTTTTATAAAAAGGATTGTAGGGGCAGCATCTTTGGCTGCCCGTGAAAATGTCGCCCGGGAAAAGCAGACGGACCGGGCCGAGCCCTGCCCCTACAATTTTGACGACGGTCGCAGAACCGCTTTTTTTTGGAAACTTATATCGGCTCGAGGCCAAGGCCCTGATTCAAGTAGTGATAAAGAGCGTTAAAATCGTGTATGGCACGATTTAGAATCAAAGGAAGTTGAGGGAGATCCCCGGTGTTTACGATCAAATTTAGATTTCGCAGAAAAGCATCGTGAGCATTCATCGTCGTTCCGCCGTCTTCTAGAGAAACAAGGAATAATCGGCGGCGCTCGTTCGTGTACATGGCGTTTGCCTTTTGCTGAAGAATGGCCGCGCCGCCAAATTCAGCCGCAAAATCGGGCGAGAAGATCACGATCTCGGTCTTGCCTTCACGCAGACGTTCATTAGCCTGAGCCGGCGATTGCGCCAGATAAACTCGATAGCCGCTTTCCGTGAGTATCTTCGAAACTTCTTCCCTTCTTTCCCCAAGACATAGAAGCACGCGTCTCGGCTTCTCACTCTTCTCATCGTCGCCATCCAGAGCACCTTTCCCGGTTTGCAGAGCGGAAAGAAGCGAGCGAAGGGCGGAGTTGATCTCAAACTCCGATTTCTTTTCTGCAAACTGCGTCGCGCCATCGGCCGCGGCCGGGGCAGGTTTATTCTCCTCAAGCTGCTGTACGGTGAGCGAGCCATGGCCCTTGGCATCTTTGTTGGCGCGAAGCATGTTCTGGCAGCGAGGACAGCGAACCGTAAAGTTTCCGCTCGGGATCTTCGATTCGTCCAGTTGGAGCGAAACTGAGCAATTGTCGCAGCGTATTATCATATTTATTTCTTAGTGGGAGAAAGCTATTCCATCATGTCCAAAACCGAACTCGTGCTTGCTGGCGCCACCGGAGGAGGTGCGAGTGGCTCGACCGCGGGTTTGCCGTTCTTGTTGCCAAGATAGTCTTCGGTTGACGCAAGACCTTTCAGTTGGAGCAGGAGGTTGTTCTGGTTCGTCGCGTACGAAAGTCCGTCTTCGAGGGATATGACCTTATCCTCTATCATCTTGCGTAGCACTGAATCGAAGTCCTGCATGCCGTCTATTTCGCCGTCGCGAATAGCGTCGAGCAATGTCTTGCCTTCGCTTTCTCCTTTTTCAATGTACTCGCGTGTACGCGGGTTCGATCTGAGAATTTCCACGGCTGCAATACGGCCTTTTCCGTCCGCTTTTGGAATAAGACGCTGAGAAACTATGTATCGGAACGTTTGAGCCAAACGTGTGCGAATAATACGTTCCTCGTTCTTCGGGTAAAGACCGATGATTCGGTCGATGGTTTTCGACGCATCGATCGTGTGGAGCGTGGACAAAACAAGGTGGCCTGTTTCGGCTGCTTCTAGTGCTATCTCGGCCGTTTCAAGGTCTCGCATTTCGCCGACGAGAATAACTTTCGGAGCCTGACGAAGGGCGGCTCTCAGGGCAGACGCAAAATCTTTTGTGTCGGCGCCGACCTCGCGTTGGTTGATCGTGCTCTTTTTGTGATTGTGAAGAAATTCAATTGGATCTTCGATCGTGACGATATGGTAGCTTTTCTGTTCGTTTATCCGGTCGATGATCGCGGCGAGCGTCGAGCTTTTCCCCGATCCGGTCGGGCCCGTTAGAAGCACGACGCCATTTCGGATATTGCAGATATCGGCAAGCTGCGGCGGGATGTTTAATGATTCGAATGTCGGGATGTCGTGTGGGATTACACGCATCACTATCGAGTAAGAATTTCGCTGCTGAAAGATATTTACACGGAATCGGCATTTTCCGGGGAGAGCATAGCTGAGATCGGAAGTTCGGTATTTTGCAAGCTGGACGGCGGCCTCGGCATTGTCGCGAAGAATGGCCATGGCAATCATCTCTGTCTGAAAGGCAGTGAGCCTGCCTAGCCCGAGTGGAGCGGCAGAATAGAGCGTTCCGTTGATCTCGACTTGGGGTTTCTGACCGCACGAGAAATTCAGGTCGCTAACATTGTCTGAAATGAGCAGCATCTGCTCAATAATGGGTGCTACGTCAAGCAAACTCATCTGGTGGTGTTACTCCTGAACTGATCTCAGAGAAAGGCAGGAAAGAACTTGCGCTTGAGGCCTCTCGCGGATGAAAGGGGCATTAATGCCAACCACATTATTGCGTAAACGCCGGTGGAAATGCAAGCGATTTTTTACATTGATGAACAATGTTGGCTGATTCTCGGTTGTGGCGTCTTATCTTTTTCTACGTTCGGCTAATTCGAACAAAAGGCGGGTTTTTGCTTCTATTTGGGCAGTATCTGAAAGAATATCAGTAATAATTGCTGCGGAATCTGCTCCTGATTTGAGCACATCCTCCAAATTACCAACATTTATGCCACCGATTGCGACAAGCGGAAAGCTGCCGATAGCGGTTCGAACAGCACGAAGTGTTTCGAGGCCGATGGCCGGATCGGAACCGGCTTTCGAAGAGGTCGAAAATACCGGGCCGACGGCTATGTAATCAACCGGAAGGTTTAGTGCGTCAATTGCCTGTTTCAACGAGTGGGTTGAGAATCCGATGACCGCTTTCCCGCCGAGAATCTCTCTTGCCTTTTCCGGCGGAAGATCGTCCTGGCCGAGATGTACGCCATCGGCATTCAAAGCAAGAGCGATGTCCACACGGTCGTTTATGACTATTCGTTTTCCGAGGCTTCTGGCAATTTCAATTGCCTTTTCGGCATCGTCGCAGAAAGCGCCTGGTGGGGCAGTTTTTTCACGAAGCTGGATGAAGGTTGCAGAGCCGTCGCACATTCTGCGGACCTGTTCCGAATGTGAAAGGCCGGAAAGAGGGGTATCGGTGATCGGATATATTTTCGGTAAGCTAAAGTCCAAGATGTAGGTTAGACGAGCGATTTCATCATTAGGTATCCGTCCTCGCCATTGCTGTAATAGTTGCCCATTCGCTGAGTTACAGCGTACCCGGCACGCGAATAAAGGCTTTGCGCGGCCATATTACTGATGCGAACCTCTAGGACGACCGTTGAAACGCCCTTGGCACGAAGAGCTTCTTCTGTATGCTTTAATAGGCGTTCAGCAAGTCCGCGTCGTCTATGTTCCGGGGCGACGCCGATCGTTGTAATGTGAGCCGCACCGTCGTGATTAACCATCACGAAAACAAATCCGGTCATCTCTCCCGTTTCTGCGGTCGCGCGATAGCTAAGAGAATTCGGTTCGTTGAGAAGATATGTAAATGTGCTTTTATTGTAATTTTCACCGTTCTTAAAGCACCGTAGATTTAGCCGAAGCACTTCGTTAATCTGTTTTTTCGTAAGCGGCGCTATCGAGTATTCGGTCTCAGGCGCTGGAACTACCGCTTCGAAGCCCAGTTCCTGCGTGCTGATAAACAGATTTCTGATTGATTGAAAAACTGCCATTTACTTTTACGACTAAACGATAAACATGCAATCGCCATAGCTATAGAACCGATACCGCGAAGCGACGGCGTGTTTGTATGCTTTCATTATAAGTTCGTGACCACCAAAAGTTGAAATCAAAACGAGTAGCGAGCTTTGCGGGAGATGAAAATTTGTCAGCAAGCCGTCAACGGCGCTGAAAACATGACCGGGGCGGATCGTCAGGTCTGCATAACCACTTTCGGCCATAAATCTAATGTGACGGGAAATACTCGTTTCGAGTGCTCGAGTGGTAGTCGTTCCAACGGCAATGATCCTCCGGCCATCCCGTTTTGCTTCGTTAAGCGTTGCCGCTGCTGTATCGTCGATCGCGAACCATTCCGGCATTACGTTGTGTTTTGACAGATCAGCGACACGCACCGGTTCAAACGTCCCGTAACCCACGTGAAGCGTTATCTCTGCTATAGTGATTCCTTTGTCGGTAATTTTTTGCAGACTCTCCGGCGTGAAATGCAGTCCGGCCGTGGGAGCGGCGATAGCACCGCGATTTCTCGAGTAGACGGTTTGGTATCGTTCACGATCCAAGTCGATGGAATCAAGCTTCCGCTTGATATAAGGCGGCAGCGGCGTGCGGCCTATTTTATCGATAATATCGTCGAACGAGCCGTCAGCCGAAAACGACATTGTCACCGATCCGTCCTCCGTTTTCTCAACAACCTTCGCCGACAGTTCATCGCTAAATAAGACCGACTTGCCGATTTTCAAGCGCTTGGCGGGCCGGGCTAGCGTTTGCCAAACACTGTCCTCTACGTTACTGACGAGAAATACCTCAACATTCGCTCCGGTTTCGGTTCGTCCGAACAACCGTGCGGGAAAAACGCGCGTGTTGTTCAAAACCAACACATCACTTGGGCGAAGGATTTCGGCAAACCCGACGAACCTTTGATCCGTCAAAGTGTCGGATGCTCGCTCGACAACGAGCATCCGGGAGCCGGAGCGGTCGCTAAGCGGTTCGCTGGCAATAAGTTCGGGAGGTAATTTGAAGTCGAAATCGGAAAGCTGCATTATCAAAAACAGTTGTTTCTAAATGTGATTTCTAATATACTTGTTGCGAATTCAATTCAGAATCTCGAAGTCAATTTTTCAGTTCAAATCAATAGTTTGAATTTGCTGCAGGTCCGACGTTCTATACATCGCATTTAGATTGGTGCATAAGCGTTCCGGCTGCGTTTAACAAGGGAGGAGACCAAATGATCAGAAAGTCTAAGTCAATTACACTGGCGATAATTTGTTTCATGTTTGCAGTGTTTGTGCAGGTGGAATCAACCACAGGACAAGCAATACTTCGTAACCAAAACCGGTACACAAAAGCAAACGTCAACGGGATCATCAGCCGGCTTGAGAACAGCAGCAACACTTTTCGCCGAGATTTCGACCGAGCGATGGACAGAAGCTCGCTGAATGGAACACCGGCCGAAGACAGGTTTAACGGTTACGTTAGAGACTACGAAAATCAACTCGACCGTCTTCGCCGCGATTTCGACCGCAACGATGCGTGGTGGCAAGTACGCAATCAAGTTCAGGATGTTATTCGTGAAGCCAACCCGGTCAACACGATGATGAACACAATCGCATTTCGCCGCAATCTCGAAAGACAGTGGAACGCGATGCGCAACGACGTGAACACGCTTGCCGATACATACGACCTGCCGGGACTCAACGGCGGTGGTTGGGATGGTGGAGGCGGCGGTGGAGGCGGAGCCGGTAACGTGCCAAATTGGGCAGTCGGGACCTTTTACGCAAGAAACCCTGAAAATGCCGGCACTATTACCATGACGGTTAACCGCAATGGCAGCGTGACGCTCCTTTATGACGGCGGAAGTCTGACTTATGCGACGATGAACCGAACCACGCTTAGAAACGGTCCATATACGTCACGGGTATCCCGTCTTAGTAACGGAATCCGTACTACGGACAATAGAAGCGGCCAATCGATCAATTACTATACCAGCCCGAACTGGGACGGAGGCGGCGGTGGAGGCGGGGGTGGCAATGTGCCTAGCTGGGCACTTGGTACATTCTTCGCCAGAAACCCCGAGAGCAGCGGCACGATAACGATGACGATCGAACGTAACGGCACGGTCACGTTACTATACGATGGCGGAAGCCCGACATATGCGACGCTAAATGGAACGCTGCTTACGAATGGCCCATATCAGTCGAGGATATCAAGGTTGAACAACGGCGTTAGGACAAGAAGCACTTCCAATAATCAGGTCATAGATTATTATCGAACTCGGTAACCTGTTTAATATACTACAATGAAAAAAAACAGCATACCGGTTTGGCATGCTGTTTTTTGTGATCCCGTTGTAATCGAGATTTCGGTTTAAGTCGTGATTACCTCTTTTGAATTATTTATCATAATATCACCCCCAGTGGTCATAGTTTGCCATACTTCGATCAGAAGTGAAAAGGTTTTCTTATGCGGAATGAGTTAAATCCGTCAGAAGTTAATATCTATGTTGGTGCCGGAGGTCGGACTCGAACCGACATGGGCGTTAAGCCCGCTAGATTTTGAGTCTAGTGCGTATACCAATTTCGCCACTCCGGCAGCGAAATAAAAATCATACGGTTCCCGGACTTGAAGGTCAAGACGAGCTATGGCTCGACAAAGATGCCCGGAACGGCGCCTTCGCCCGACAAGCCGAATTGCGTTGCAGAAAACCCGCCATCCGAACTCCGAAGATAATAAAACACTCCCGTAGAGGGACGGTACACGGCGATGTCCGCTTTGCCGTCGCCATCAAAGTCCGCTTGTAGAGGTTTGTCATCACCCAAGCCGAACTGTAAAGCCGCAAATCCCTCGTTTGATCGAAGCAGATACCACACGCGATCGCTAGGGCGAAAAACCGCGAAGTCGCCACGCCCATCGCCGTCAAAATCGCCAGCGACAGGCCGGTCGCCGTTGAGGCCGAATTGAACGATAGTAAAGCTGCCGTTTTGCGACCGCAGAATATACCAAACACCTGTGGCCGGCCTATAAACCGCAATATCATCTTTGCCGTCGCCGTCAAAGTCGGCTGCGGTCGGGATATCGCTTGCAAGGCCGAATTGCCGAGCCGAAAACTGTCCGTTCGAACTGTTTAGCGAATACCAGACGCCGTTAGACGGCCGATAAACCGCAAGATCAGCCTTTGCATCGCCATCGAAATCGAATGGCTGAACCTTGTCGCCGGCTAGGCCGAAATTGGCAAAATTTACGGTCGAATCCGAGCTTCTAAGCACGTACCACGTTCCGTTTGCGGGCCGGAAAACGGCAATGTCCGTCCTCGCATCGCCATCGAAATCGGCGTTTGCCGGGTCATCGCCGACGCTGCCGAACGCGGCCGTTAAGATTGTCTGAGTCGAGCTTTGAAGCACGCGGAAATCCTGTTGGCCGGCAACATCGTTCATCAAAAAAACCGAAAGATCGGTTTTGCCGTCACCGTCGAAATCGAAAGGCGTTCCGCCCTGCTGGACGTTCGAACACGAACAAACATAACCATCAGTCACCAAAAGGTCGTCGATGTATTGTCCCTCACGTTGACCGCCGATGTCGGTGCCGATGCGAAAACGTATCTGAACATTTTGGCCTGCCGCAGACGCAGGCAGTTTAGCTGTCGTCGTAATAAATTCCGGCGTTGAATTCAGACCGCTTCTGCCCGACCAGCCCAGCCGTCCCGCAAGCGGATTCTGGCAGCACGAATCTATAACGCCGTCATAACCACCAGAGAGAAAAATGCCGCCTGCACCTAAAATGTCCTGCCAAGAGCCGCTGTCGATCTTTACCTCTAACACTGAGCCGTCATAAAGACGATTGCGAAGAAATGTCGTCTCAAGCTCATACCAATTGCGAAAGCTGATCTCGGCGTTTGGCGTAGTGATCGGGAAAACCGGCGACGTCAGTTCGTTTATCCCCATTTGAACCGTCGATGGAGAGAAAACCGCATTTGGCACTGATTGCACGCGTACGGCCGAGGTCCGCCAAAGCTGATGCCCCGGTGTTGACGAGGTCAGCCAGCCAGCGGGCAAAGCAGGGGCCGTTACAGAATCGAATTTCTCGCTAAGAGCGATTCTGCGAACTCCGGTAGGAAGAGCGGTCTCGAGTGTGCCTATATCCGCGCCGCCGTCATTAAGCCGGAATGTCATCACAACCACAGCACCGCAGACGAAATTAGGAGCAACCGTAAAGCTGAAAGGACGAGTGGCCGAACCGCCCGCCGGTACAAATCCAAAACTCTGGGTCGGCCCGGGGTCGTTTACGCCGTTTCCGGGCAAAAGCGTCGCGGTTAGATTCGCGGCGAAAAGTTCACCCGTGTTGCGAAGCGTTACATTGACCGACACTGTCTCGCCGGGTTCGGCTGAGCCGTTCGGATTACAGCTTTCGGCTACGACCGCGGTTCCGGCCGGTTCGAGCACTGGAATCGGCGTTAAAGCAAAATTCCGTATTGCAGATTCTGCTTTCGAAAGCGTCACGTTCACGCTCTGTGCCGCAAAGCCTCTTGCCGACGCAGATAGTTGGTACGAGCCCGGAAGCACCGACATGCTTCCGTAGCGGCCGGAAAGGTTTGTTGCTCGCGAATATTGTCCAGCTTTGATAACTGCGCCGGAGATCGGCTGACCTGTGTTTGCGTTAATGACTGTCCCGTTAATGCTTGCCCTTGCCGCATTGGCGCATTCGTTGAACCTGAACCGACCGATCCGCGTCAGCCAGGCGAAATCGCTTATGTCTTCGCTTTCCTGTGTGTAATAGCCGTTCGTCACCCAAAACGTGCAATCATCGACCGGATCGACCGACATTCCGCTGTATTCTCCCCATCGCCAGCCGAATGCCTTTTGAACGCCGGTTCCTTCTATCAGTGGCGTTTCGGGTCGAAAAGTGCCCTGCGGATCGGCTGCAAGCTTGCCTGTGTAATAGATCGACGGTTCTTTAATGTCGGTTACCAGGTTGTATTCGACTGCCAGGTTTCCCTGATGATCCTGCGCGGCTCCGCCTATCCATCTAGATGATAGTGTATCGCCGATTGTAGATTGCTCTTGAACGGTAAACCCCGCTGCCGCGGCGCGCCGCATTTCGTAAACGCGAACGCCGGCACGGTAAACTTCGCTTTGCGACGTGGTGCGAACTGTCTGATTTACGACCAGCGATTCGTGCGTTCCGAAGTTTCGGTAAGCAAGGCGGTGCATAAGCCGATCGCTTTGCGAATCGAGCCTCTCGCCCGGTGGCGGCTGTGCAATATCTGGCCGTCCGTCAGGACTCGTCGGGTCGAACGCGGCCACGACTATCGGGCTCTCGGGGCGTTCGGTGAAAGCCGATGCGGCAGGATTTGCAAAGTTGGCTCTAAATTCGAAAAGACGTATCGCGTCGGTTGCGTCGCCATACTCCGTAGCCGAATAGCCTGCAAAAATGTTTGGAGTTCCTGGCGGCGGCGTCGTCAAACCGTCAAGATCGGACGGCAGCAGGCCGCCGCGCCGGTTTTGCACAGGAACCGGCCGATTGAAATAAATATACGCGGCAGTCGGGTCGCCCGCGAGCATCTTTGCGCGATCAAATGCAAACATCCCGGTTCCGACGTAGTCCGCGCCGAGAAACTCATCGGTCGCCATGTAATATCCGTCCGGCCAAACGCCGAATTTTGCAAAATCATTCAATTTCACATTCGGCATCACATACTCATAAGCGAAATATCCGGCGGTTGGGTCGCCGGTACGTGAAATCGCAATCATCTGCCTGAAGGGCGGAGCGTTAGTGCAGATCTGGCTTATCAGCCAGCGGTCGGCAAGTGGGTCGTAGAGAACATTCGGCAAGCCGTCGTTTCGCGTCGCGCACGGCGTTCCGAGCGGCACGAAAAGATCGCTGATGCGAAAAGGATCTGTCAATGAAACCCCATTTTTATCGTAAACGCGAATGAGCGAATTTACAGCTTGAACATAATGATTCGGCCCGACATCGCCCGTCATATCGGGCGGTATTATCAAAAGACCGTATACGGCCGCATTATCTAAATTGGCAATGCCGTCAAATGAAAGGGACGGCGTCGGCATCGGCTGGTCGGAGAAGGAGGCTAGTGCGCCGTCAGTTTCTTCTTGCGGATTGCTGTTCAGGCTTTTTATCGGAAAGCCCGAGGCGAGCTCCTTTACATCCATCGACCCGGAAATTCGTCCTGAGTTTAGATCGCCTCGCTTGCCAAAAGGACCGGCGACTATTGAGAAAGCGATTGGCGAGCCGCTTACGGGGTTGCTAAAGGAAACGTTGGATACATCTCTATCAGACGCTGTGCTTTCTGCGGCGCGCATGGATATGAACACGGCAACCCCGCAAATAAGGCAAAGAATCAAAAATACCCTTCTTTTCATCTGGTTTCCCGCAGACAAATGAATATTCCGATGATAAAACGAATCATTCCTGGAAACAATGAAAATGAGGCGGAACCGTATTCTACTTGCCGCTAAGGTTCGATCAGGGAGACGATCTCTATACGCCTTTTGGCTTCATCAAGGAACGTTTCTATGTTGGTTGCGACAGTCGCTTCGGTAAGAATGCGTCGGATTTCGGCACGTTTTTCTTCGAGAGCCGGAAGGAGAAGTCCGGGGCTTCGGCGTCGAAAATCCGGCACGAAAACGTCGCGATAGTATCGCGCTTCGTCTTCAGGCGTAACTACCACGAAAGATCGAAATCGAAAATCGAGATATTTATCGATCGCTACGCGCTGGGCAATTATTCGTTCGAAATTTTCGTCCTTTATCGACGTAAACCCAACAATTCTAAGACGTTTCTCAAACTCTGCGGTCGAGGGAAAATAAGCAAGAATCTCGGTTATCTTATCTCCGATTTCCTTTTCGGTAGGAGCATTTCGCGGCAGCCGTTCGGCCTCGATGGAGAAAACTTTCTGGTCGATCAATAGCCGCAAAGCCCGATTCATGTCTTCCGTGCTCGGTGGTGAAAGATTCGTGTTCGGTTGAAGGGCAAGCTGCCACCGAACATCCGAAAGCGTGATCAATTCCGTTCGAACGCCATCGCTAACCGTTGCAAGTGTCTTATCGACGACGTCCTGTCCATAAGTATTTGGCGCAGACGTCACGGCCAGGAATGCGATAATTACCAGCCAAAGTACACAAAGAAAAGGAGTTTGTCCCGATTTCCTCATTTAGAAGTTATTAAGATTCTTACGAGATTCCGGTTCATAGTCAACCCAAGCTCAAAGCGTTAAAACAATTGACAAATTATTCAAAAAGTTTTTTAATTAAAGTGGAAGTTCGGTGCCTTCCTTCTCCACGTCTCTAATAGTCCTCGCCGATCACAATTTTCGTAATTCCCTTTCACAAGGGCTTTTGTGTATCTGAATGTCAGTCCCCTCCGCCGTCAAAAAACAGGCCCGGCCATTTTCTCCCGTTGGCGAGGCCGACGAACCGTCTGCCGAACTTAGATTCGTTTCCGATCTTGGCAGAAGCCTTCTTTTCACGGTACACCCAAAGAAAGTTGCATCACGCGTCGCCGGTGCGATTCAGGACGGCGTGCTGGCAGAATCGTGTGCGTTTGTCGCCGAACTCGAGAATATAGGCGTTGTAAGTTGCGGTTTCGACGAAAAAGGCGAGCTTGACGCAAACTTTCTGGACAAGGTCAGGTTCGAAAAATGGCTCGAACTGCTTCCGCCGCAGGTTGGGTACTGTGAAGAAAATTCAGACGAATTTCTTTTAACATCGACGAACCATAAGATCGAATATGTTTCCCCGCTTCACATAAACGGAGAGATCAAGGGAGCCATAATCGTCGGCTTTTCAAAGAAACAGGAGTTTAACGAGGCTAAGGGTCGTCTTATCGACGCCGCGACCCAGATGGCGGCGATGAGCGTAAACCTATCGGCACACTACGAAGCGGCGATAAACAGTTCGATCAACCAGGCAAGAGAAGAGCACCGGCGCTTTACCGAAGCCGTGCTGGACGCATTGCCCGTGTCGCTTTACGTCGTCGACCGCGATTTTCGCATCGTTACGTGGAACCGACATCGCGAGATAGGCATACAGGGAATTCCGAGAGATTCAGCCGTAGGCCGAAATGTGTTTCAGGTCCTGGCTCGATACCCGGAGGGCAGGGTGCGACATGAATTCGAGCGGGCATTTCGTACCGGTCAAATCGAACGCATAGAACAACAGACCGTCGACGACAAAGGCGCGACCAAGCATTGGATGGTCAGCAAAGTGCCGATGAAAGATCCGGAAACGGGTTCCGTAACCCATGTTATTACCGTCGGCGAAGACATTACCGCACGCGTCGAAGCGATTCATGCCGTGGGCCGTGCCGAAAAACTGGCCGCCGTCGGTAGACTCGCCGCGGGCGTCGTTCACGAGATCAACAATCCTCTGGCTACTATCGCGGCCTGCGCCGAATCTCTTGAGCAACGTCTGGACGAAGGAGCATTCGAAGGTTCCGAGGCAATTGAAGATTTACAGGAATATCTTGGTTTGATCAAAAGCGAAGCATTCCGCTGTAAATCGATCACAACCGGGCTTCTCGATTTCAGCCGGATTCGCACCGGCAACCGGCACCCGCTCGATGTCGCTGAGATAATCAAATCGTCGGTTAATTTGATCTCGCATCAGAAGCGTGGCGACAACATAAAGATCGACGTTGACATTGCCGAAGAGCTTCCGCTTCTGAATGCCGACGGCGGGCAAATTCAACAGGCCGTGATCGCGCTAGCAACGAACGCGATAGACGCAATGCCGAATGGCGGTTCACTGACATTTCGCGTAGCTTCAACGCCGCACCGTGTAGCGATAGAAATTACGGACACCGGCGTTGGGATTCCCACCGATGACATGTCGAAGATATTCGAACCGTTCTTTACCACGAAAGAGGTCGGTAAGGGAACGGGTCTTGGTTTGGCCGTTTGCTACGGCATTATCACCGATCACGGCGGGCGTCTCAGCGTTCGCTCGAACGTTGCAAAAGGCACCACCTTTACGATCCTGCTTCCCGTCACCGATCAAGCCTGAATCGAAAGCGTCGGCTGAACTTCGCGGCCGCCGCAGAGCCTCACAAATTCCTCACGAAGTCACCTATATGGCAAAACTACTTGTAGTCGATGACGAAAAAAACCTCAGGCTCGTCATTCAAAAAGAAATGACCCGCCAGGGACACGAGGTTGAAACCGCGCAGGACGGCCATGCCGCCTGGGAACTGTTAGAATCGCGTGACTTCGACGTTCTCCTGTGCGACATAAACATGCCGAGGCTCGACGGGATGGGGTTGCTCCGTCGTCTGCGTGAAAAGGGGCAAAATCCGCCGGAAATAATAATGCTTACCGGGCAGGGGACGGTCGAAACGGCGATAGAAGCGATGAAACTCGGAGCATATGATTATTTGACAAAACCATACAGGATCGCTGAGCTTGCCGCGCTCGTTGCGCAAGCGGCGGAAAAGAAACAGTTAAAGGTCGACAATCTGCGCCTTCGAACGCAAATAGAGCGGTCATTGCATTCCACGCCCGAAATAATCTCTGAATCGCCTCAGATGAAGGAAGTTCTGCGGCTGGTTCAGCGCGTGGCTCCGGCCGAAACCTCGGTTCTAATCACCGGCGAGTCAGGAACAGGAAAAGAATTGATCGCACAAGCGATCCACCGGCTTAGCTCACGAAGCCAAAAAACATTTATCGATCTCAATTGTGCCGCATTGCAGGACACGCTTTTGGAATCGGAGCTTTTCGGTTACGAGGCCGGAGCATTTTCAGGAGCACGGACGCGAAAGCTGGGTTTGTTCGAGTTGGCGGACGGCGGCACTCTTTTCCTTGACGAAATAATGGAGATGCCGTCGCAGCTACAATCTAAGCTGCTCAGGGCTCTCGAAACAAAATCTTTCTTCCGTGTGGGCGGAGTGAAAAAGGTTGAGGTCGATGTTCGCTTAATCGCCGCAACGAATCGCGATCCGCGGCAGGCAATAGCCGAGGGAGCTTTTCGAGCTGACCTCTTGTACCGCATCAACAGTTTTGCCATTGACATTCCGCCGCTTCGCGAACGCCGCGAAGACATCGAACCTCTTGCCCGGTATCTTCTTCAAAAGGTCGGCGGCGCAGAGGCACCGGAATTAACTCAACCGGTTATCGATGCATTCAACGCGTACAGTTGGACCGGAAACGTCAGGCAGCTTCGAAACTGTCTCGAACGAGCAGTTTTGCTTGCGGATTTTGGCAAGATCACAGTAAAGGAATTGCCGCCGGAAGTCGTTTACCGCACCGATGCGCCAAGTGTCTCGGTTAGCTACATCAATGCCCAAACAAACGGCGTTAGTTCTTTTCAAAACGCTTCGCCGACTAATCTTCGGGACGTTGAACGCCAGCAGATATTGACCGCTCTCGAAAAAACCGGCTGGCACAGAGGCAAAACAGCCGAGCTTCTCGGAATCTCGCCTTCTACGCTTTATCGCCGGCTGCGCGAATACGATCTGGAAACCCGCTAAGTAAAATGAAACGCCGTCTACCATCATCTGCACTGATCTTGCTGACCACCTTTGTTTTGGCTGGTCATGCTCTTGCTCAATTACGCTCCGGCGGCGAGGTCGTCGAAATGATTGACGGCAAAACGGTAATTGTTGCAATCCCGAGCGGACGCATGACAATTGAGCTTCAGCATATCGAAGTTCCCGAACCCGGACAGCAATTACACGAAAGCGTAAAAGAACATCTTAAAAAGTTTTTGGTCGGAAAGGTCGTGGAGTTTCAACCCCGCACGGTAATGCGCGGAAAGACAATCGGGCGCTTGTTGCTGAACGGTGTCGATGTAAGCCAGCAGATGCTTCGCGACGGTGCCGCATGGCTTTCGCCCGATTCGCAAAACGGCCAATCACAGGAAGAAAGAAATCTTTATAAGAATGCTGAGACCAGTGCAAGGAAGGAACTCCGAGGGGTTTGGGGCGTTCATGGGCTTCTTACGGCTTGGGAGTATCGTGCCGAGCGCGAAAAGATTGCCGCCCAAAAGGAAATGGCGGAGTGGGAAATCTACAAAGAACGTACTCGAGTCGGCTCCAACGCGAGCCGAAGCG
>JBQTJB010000085.1:0-26584 GCA_052387555.1 Blastocatellia bacterium
GTTGATGCCCGATGGAATTACCGCCATCAGCTCGCTGTCATTCAAGGTCACGCTAAGGTCTTTCAATATTTCGTTGATGTTTTCCGTCGGTAATTTCCCTTTTTGATTGGCCTTAAGAGCACCGGTCAAATCTTTTCTTGCTCTATTTTGATGAGCAATAAGCCGCGAACGGTTGCGTCGTCTCAGACAGATCGAAGCAAGGTCTTCGTTTGAGTGGCGAGCGATCTTAAAGATCTCTTCAGATGGTCCTGCGGCTTGGTTAGCTTTTAGTTCCAGGGTCAAGCCGGTATATCGATCGTAGGCCTCGATAATGCCTCGAAATTCGATCTGATTGAATTTACCGTTCAAAGCCGAACGCAATCGTTCACGACATAAGGCGACTATCTCGTCAGTTCTCGCATCCAAAAGGTGCGCATCCTCGAAATGGCTTCTTAAGAGGGAATTAGAAATGCTGTTTCTTATTATAGATATGGCTAGTGGCGGCCAGAAAATGATGTTGAAGAACAATTTTAGCAAATCAACCGCCGAAGAAGATTCGCTGGCCTGAAAAAAGCGGTAAACCCCAAGCGGTGCCCCGAACGTCAAATAAATGATCAAAAGTTCAAAAAAGGTCATTACTGCCAATAAGTGGCAATGTTCGTGCCACGAAAAATGACAGATGCCCTAATGACATGGCCTTGTCCGACAGCCCATTATTTAAGGCATTTGGGCACAAAATGCATGGAACTTTTGTATTCTTATTGTCGTAAAGCGTTTTTGCAATATGCGAAAAGCCTTCAACGGTTTGGCAAATAGCAAATCATGGAATGCAGACCGCAACGCGCGATTTCTTAATTAGGCAAAATTTATTTCAGGTTTCGTCTATTCTTCGGCACGACAATTGCTGATAAATATAGAGGGAATATTAGTTAAGGCCGGACAGATACCCTGTTAGGGCCGATCAATTATAAGGAGGACAAGTCTATGACTGAAAAGCTCAAAGTAAAAGTAATTAAAAAGGGCGACGTCAAGGCCTCAACGCCGACGCTGTCCAAGGAACGCAAAACAAAACGAATTGCAGCCCGCGCGATGGTTTCTACCGTCACGAATTGGGTAAGCGATTTTCAGACCCGCAAGCGCGACGAAACAAAGCTTGCGATCGAGAAGTTGTTTGCTCACCAGCCGCAGCCGAATGAATCATAATTCGACTGGTGTATCGCCCTTCGTTCCGTAGCGTTAGCGGACTTTAATACATAAAACGCAATAATATCCGATACGGCAGCCATTTCCGGCTGCCGTTTCTGCATTTATTGGGCAAAATTGGAGTTGATTCTGCGTCATTTGCAAGAGCCGGAAATACGCTGTTATTCTGATTGGAAAATTTAGATCATTCTTTACAGCATGAATGGAAAAGTAGCCGTGGTTACGGGTGCAAGCAGCGGAATCGGACGCGCCACAGCATCGCTTTTGGCGGAGAACGGAGCCAGCGTGGTGGCAGTTGGGCGCAACGAAAGTGATCTGAACAGCCTGCGCGATGACGCTCGCGGTTTTGCAGGTACGATTCGAATACATTTAGCCGATATAACCGAGAATTCTCACGTTGACCGTCTGGTCTCCGAAACCATTCAGCATCTGGGTCAGATTGACGTATTGGTCAATTCGGCGGGTATTTTGAAAACCGGATCAATTGAAGACACAACGCTTGATGATTGGGACAAAATGATGAACATCAACGTTCGATCTGTTTTTTATTTGACCCAGAAGTGTGTGGTGCATCTGGAAAAAACGAAAGGAAACGTGGTGAATGTTTCCAGCGTGACCGGGCTTCGGGCGTTTCCAAATGTTCTTGCATACTGCGTTTCGAAAGCAGCTATAGATCAGTTGACACGCTGCACCGCGCTCGAACTTGCCCCGAAAGGCATACGTGTCAACGCTGTGAATCCGGGCGTTGTTGAAACGAGTCTTCATAAACGCGGCGGCATGGCAGATGAGGCATATGACAAGTTTCTGCAGAACGCAAAAAACACGCATCCTATCGGACGGCATGGCGAGCCGTCTGAAGTGGCCGAACTGATCCATTTTCTCGCGTCCGAAAAAGCCGGTTGGATCACCGGAGCCACATATTCTATCGACGGCGGACGCGGGCAGACATGCGCGAGATAAAACAGGAAAGGCGTAAGTGAAGCTAAAGCTTTTACCAAGTACACTACACGAAGACGGATCCGCATCGCCGCGGCAGCATTTCACTTGCTTTGTGATCGATGACCTTGTCGCTATCGACGCCGGAAGCCTTGCAACATCTGCGACGGATGTTCATCGCGGACAGCTTCGCGACATCGTCCTCACGCACGCCCACCTCGACCACGTGGCCGGGCTGCCTTTATTTATCGACGATCTTTTCGCAACGCTTACCGAACCTGTACGCATTTACGCCGCTCCAGAAATAATAGAAATATTGGAACGCGACATTTTCAACTGGTCCGTTTATCCAAGGTTTTCAGAACTCTCTAACAAGCAAAGCCCCGTGCTTTGTTATTCGCCATTTCATGCCGGAAAGGAATTTAATGTACGTCATCTTTCCGTGACTGCTTTGGATGTAAACCACAAGGTTCCGTCAACGGGGTTTGTGATATCCGATACCACATCTACTATTGTTTTGACAGGCGACACCGCCGAGATGGATTCGTTTTGGAGTGAAGTTAACGCACTCGATTCGATCAATGCGGTTCTGATCGAATGCGCTTTCCCAGATGAGTTAACCGACCTTGCGGACATATCGCACCATCTTACTCCGTCAAGGCTGAGTGACGAGCTTTCGAAATTCGAACACAAAGATTGCCCGGTATACGTGATTAATATGAAGCCAATGTATCGGGAAGAGATCGTAGCTCAGATTCAAGAGCAGCAGATGAGAAACCTTCATATTTTAGAAGTCGGAAGGGAATATTGTTTCTAGGTTTTCTTCTTGGAGTTGCGCAGAAAATTCAGTGGCTCGAACGAGCCTTCGCCATGTTCGTCGGGAAAATCGTAGAGAGTGACGCGGCCGTTTCGGAGAACGCTTTTAATGCGGTAGGTTCTATCCTCGCGGCTTTTGCCAGGCATAATTTCAGCACGGAAAGTAACGTGCATTTCCGGCCTTGCCCATACGTAGTCGGGTCCTTTTTCAGATTTTCTGTTGTTAAAAATCGCCATTTAGATCGTCGGGACGGGTCTTTTTCTTGTGCTTTGCCTTGCGGCCCGAAGGACGGACTTTTTCTTCGGGTTTCTCGCTGCCAAACTTCTGGGTAGGCGGCGCCGTGGGTTTACGAATCGAATCGAAAACCGGCAGCTTATCTTTCTTTTTACTTTTTCCCGCCACCGGAATGAGTATACCAGATGAATAGAGACTGCGTTCTGCGCAACGTTAACAAGTCCAAAATGGCTTGGCACAAAAGAGATTTTCTAGGGGCAAGACGGGGCAAGGTATTGACAATACCGCACAAAAATCTCAATATAAATTCACTTTTCGGTTGCTTGTCGTATTTACTTTGGAACAACAATTTTGGCTGAAAGAACAAATTTTACGGGAAATCCGCGGCTCAATCGCGCGCAGGTCACGCGCTTCAGACGGCCGTTTTGGCTTGCTGCGGCTAATTACTATATTTTAACGGTCGCGGTTACCGTCGCGTTCTTCTTTCTTGTGTGGGGAATTTTGCATGACGGCCGCGAAGATACGCCGTGGATCGGAGCCGGGATTGCTGCAAGCGCAGTGCTTTTCGGAGCGGTGCTGGTTCGGGAAATCTTTCTTCGAAGGGCACGTAATCGGTTTCTGGCAAACCAACGAAGGCTCGATCAGAATCTGCTTTCGGTTCCATTGCACCAATCGGCAGCAGAACGGCCGGATAAGGTGACGCTCGAACAAAACTCAGCCTGGCTCAAGCATATTGAAAAAAAATCCGACGCAGCCAAAACACTGGCCCGTTTGCCGGAAGGTCACAAAGAGGTTTTCGATCTGTGTGACAACTATTTGAAAACGCTTGCGCAGGAAATTCCGTTGATCGGGGCCGGATCGCCGCGAATCGCTGCTTTCCTGAAGGGAAGCGAGAGAGTACGAAAATTTCATCGCTTTCATCTTTTACAATGGGCGGAGATAGAATCGCGAAATCTGACACAGCAAGCGAGAAACAGGACGAAAGCATCGGAAAAGATCGATGCTGCCCAGAAAGCAAAAGACATTCTGGAATACGCCCTTAGATTTTACCCGGAAGAGCCGACGCTTACCGGATCTGAGATCGTTCTTGAAGAATTTCTCGACACCATCAAAGTCTCCGATTGGGTAGAACGTGCCGAAAAAGCAGCGTTTCGCGGCAACCAAAAACGAGCAGTTAGCCTCTACGAAGAAGCTCTTTTTTATTTAAGGCACAACGGGGTTCAGAGCGAAGACCGGCAGTCGGCAATTGACCAAGTCGAAAAAGAGATCGAAAGACTGAGGCAGAATTTGTAATTCAAGGTTTGCCTGCCGCGGGGTTTCGAGCATAGTCTCAATAGAAATTAATGATTTCCCAACGATGTCCAAAATGCGATAGCAACCGTATCAGACGAGGCTATCGACCGACGCCGATCTTATCAAAGCTGATTTTCCGCTACAATCTTCTCTGTGATAGCTGCAATTTGGAATTCAAAGGTTTCGCGGTTCCGGGAACGGTCAGTACGCGCTCGAAAAAGAAGATCAGGAAACCGATTCAGGACGATAAAGCCGGTTGAAATGCCTTCAATTGCATCCAGCCATTTTCTCGTGTCATTTTTTATACAAGCTTTTCCAGTGTATTTATTTGTTTTTGTATTTGTTTCGTCAGTTTTCGCTCAAACCGAACTAATTCCAGCCCCAAAACCTACTCAGCCATCGGATTTGATCCATCTCGGCGATCTGATCGACGTCGACGTTGTCGGAAGCTTCGAATTCGATTGGCGCGGGTCGCTTACGCCGGAAGGATTTCTTGAAGGATACGACCGGATCGAACAGCAGATATTCGGATTATGCAGGCGTGAAGAAGATGTTGCGCAAGCGATCACCGTACAGCTTTCAAAAGTCCTTCGCGAACCGAAGGTGACGGTAAAGATTCTCGATCGTTCGAACAGAGCTGTTGCATTTTTGACCGGTGCGATACGTTTTCCGCAGAGGTTTCAGATAAAACGCAAGGTACAACTGAACGAGATTCTGATCATTGCCGGCGGTCTTTCGGAAAATTCAAGCGGTGAGGTGAGGATAATCAGGCCGCAAAATCTAAGCTGCCGCTCGGCAGAAAATGCTAACGCCGAAAGCAACGGTCCTCGAATAATCGACATCAAAATTTCTGACCTTTTACGTGGCGATCCGAGTGCAAATCCGCGAATCGAGAGCGGTGACATCATCGACGTTTTCGAGGCCTTTCCGATCTATGTTATCGGCGGCGTAAATTCGCCGGGACGCATCTCGTCACGTTCGCAGATCACTCTTTCGCGGGCCATTGCATCCGTTGGCGGGCTTGCGAAAAACGGCGTGTCGGGCGGGATTTCGATATTTCGGCGTGAAGCCGGAAAAACCGAAATAATTACGGCTAATCTGGATAAGATCAACGCAAAGACCGAGGAAGATCCGGTTCTAAAAGCTTACGACATAATAGACGTTGAAGAAAAAGGCCGAGGCAAGCGAAAATACCCGCCGGAACTCGAGAACGAAAGGCGGCTGTACCAAGGTGCCCCGAACAAGCTTCCACTTCGGGTTATCGAGTAAAATCGGTATTACGGAAACAAAATTTGGATTGTTCAAATCGTTGAAATCTGGTTCAATATAGGTTTGGGTCTGAATTACCAGACTTTGTAGTGATCTTATGTCTAATCAAAAAAGAAAATTGGGAAGGCGGACGATTGCACTGCTCTGGTGCTTCGTCTTCGCTCTAGCTATCGGGATATTGATCTATATTGAACAAATACCGGTTCTCTATCTGCTTGCTACTGTTTCGCTTGTTGTTCTTTTGCTTATCGTTGCCTTTTCCGACCTTGAAAGCGTCGGGCGGGACGATTTAGAGGGTTTAGCTCACGTCGAAGACTAGATTGATTGTCTATGAGACTTGGCCGCCGAAGCATTGCCTGCATTTTGATCTACGCTGCGGTTTCGATGGCCGCGCCGAACGGTTTTGCTTCTTTTTCAGCCGAATCCGAAAGGCAGCCGCTAAAATGGCGTGCTAAACAAATCAAAGTAGCCGTTTCGGCAACGCTTCTTGCGGCAAACACCAATATCAAGACCGGCAGCGATGTAGAAGGAGCGATAAAACGCAGTCTTGGCAGTTGGGAAGCGGTTGCGGATATAGAATTTCAAGCGACAAAAACGACGCTTTCAAGTGTCAGCCCGGCTGGTTCAAATGGTGACGGAGTCAGTCTGATCACGGTCGGCCAGACTGCTGAAAACGTCGCTTTCTTCAGCAAGGACCCGTTCCTGGCACCGGCAGCGACGCGCGTTTTTTATAACCGCCGCGGAGCTATTACCGAAGCCGATATAGTCCTTAATCCATTCGAGCAATTTTCAACGGACGGTACATTCGGCACCTACGATCTGGAAGCCGTCCTTACTCACGAGATCGGCCACCTGCTTGGGCTTGATCATTCACCTTCGCTGGGCGCAACGATGCACTCAAACGTTGGCCGCAATGGATTGTTCAGCCTGCCGGCATATTCCTCCCGGACACTTTCAAAAGACGACATAGGCGCGGTGCGGTCGAAATACGGAATCGCGGATGCGGATATTGATTGCTGTGCGGTAATAAACGGAAAGCTTCTTCTTCCAAATGGCCGAGCCGCCCGCGGGGCGGTGATTTGGGCCGAAAACGAAGAAACAGGATCTGTGGAGGAATCAGCGGTTACAGGTGCTGACGGACGATTCAAACTCAATGGGATCGAGTCCGGCAAACTTCGCTTGTATGCACGAACAGCCGACGATGGACGTCTTTCGGTTGCAACGCTGGACCTCGGCGAGATTTCGGTAGAAGCCGATGACTTGAAAAGCATCGCGCGAAGATTTCCAGTCGTAAAGTCGGGGCCGAAAATCGACTTGATAGGGTTCAATGGACAGTTGTCGTCCACGGTTATCTCGCTGAACAGCGGCAAGTCTTATCGCCTTTATCTTGGCGGCGATTTCGAACCGGATTCAGTGACGATCGGGTTTACTTCAAAGTATTTTTCCATAGTGCCGGAAACAATCTCCAAACAAGACTTCGGGAAAGAATCGAACGTGATCAGTTTCGAGGTTGAGGTCGACCCAAAAGCTCCTCGCGGCGAATATACGATTTTCGTCGAGTCGGATTCGGGTGTGCGAAGTTACCTTGTTGGCGGCGTGACGATCGAAGACCACTCGAATCCGTTCAGTATTTTCAACATCCCCAGCGAATAATCCGCCTAAAAAATCGGTTGCAATTAGATTTGCTTTGTGCATAATCTTGAATGTTCACCTCCCCGGTGAACGAACCGTCACGAGTGGTGAGGACTCGTGACAATGGGGCGACGGTGTGGGAGACGTCGCCCCATATGTTTGAGTAAGCGGGTATAACTTGCAAAGTCCATTTTCGAAGCGTATATTTGCGTCTTTGACAATTTGATCGCCGAAGCCGCAACTTGCTGGTGCGGCGCGGGGGAACCAGTTTTTTGGGGCGAAGCAAATTCGATTGCTGGACACTTCCATTGTCCAAGTCCGTCAGCTAACCTCGCAGGTGTTAATGGAAGACAAGCCAGTTTAGACTAGAGGAAATTACTAGCCGTGAACGCATTGACTTGCGATCACGGTTTTTTGCATTCGTCATATGAGCAAACAAAGGGAAGGTTGGCTTTCTCGTTGGATGTACAAGGGCGTCGAGGAGGTCGAAGGACCCCACGAGCGCGAGGGCCAGCACCAGAAACACTCGTGGTGGAAGGTAATGTGCCTTACCGGCGTCGATTACTTTTCCACCCTCGGTTACCAGCCAGGCATTGCATTTCTGGCCGCGACTATCTTATCGCCGGTTGCCACAATGATTCTGGTACTCCTGACGCTTTTTGGTGCTCTGCCTGTATATCGCAGGGTAGCGGCGGAAAGTCCGAAAGGAGAAGGCTCTATAGCAATGCTCGAGGCTCTGCTTTCCCGCTGGAAAGGCAAGCTCTTTGTCCTTGTGCTTCTTGGTTTCGTTGCCACCGATTTCGTTATCACGATCACGCTTTCTGCAGCCGACGCCACGGCACATATCCTCGAAAACCCATTTGTGCACGATAACCTTTGGTTCCTAGATCACCCTGTGGTCGTTACGCTCGTGCTTGTAGGTCTTTTGGGACTCGTCTTTCTCAAGGGCTTTAAGGAAGCGATCGGGATCGCGGTTGTTTTGGTTGCGGTTTATTTGCTGCTAAACCTGATTGTCGTCGGCAGAGGTATTTATGAGGTTTTACTTCATCCTGAATTGTTCGACAACTGGCGAACCGCTTTGTTTGCGACAAAAACGTCTAACGGTTGGACCGGCGTAGTTGCCGTGATCGGCCTTTCGCTGATCGTTTTCCCGAAACTTGCGCTTGGACTTTCGGGATTTGAAACCGGCGTGGCCGTGATGCCGTTGGTGAAGAGCCCGAATCGAATCGAGAACACTAGAAAACTCCTGACAAGCGCCGCTTTGATCATGAGTTTCATGCTAATAGCCAGCAGTTTCGTGACCAGTCTTCTAATTCCGGCAAAGAATTTCTGTCCGCGCGTGAATTGCGGAGAAACGGTTGCAGCGGTCGAGGTTCCCGAATTTTGCGCTTGTCTTCCAGAGGAAACTGCGGCGAAGCTAGTTCGCGAGCCGGGGCAGGCTAATGGCCGTGCGTTGGCCTTTATAGCCCACACGTATTTCGGCGATGTGTTTGGAACGCTCTACGATCTGAGCACGATTCTCATTCTATGGTTTGCCGGTGCGTCGGCAATGGCCGGTCTTTTGAATATCGTGCCGAGATACCTTCCACGATACGGAATGGCGCCGGAATGGGCACGGGCGACGCGGCCTCTGGTTCTTGTTTTCACGGCAATTTGTTTTGCGGTTACGATTTTTTTCGAAGCGAATGTCGATGCCCAAGGCGGTGCGTATGCAACGGGTGTGCTCGTTCTGATGTCGTCCGCGGCCGTTGCCGTGACGCTGTCCTCCTGGCGACAGGGAAGTAAATGGAAGGTCGCTTTCGCTGGAATAGCTGCTGTGTTCGTTTACACGACGATCGTGAATATCGTCGAGCGGCCAGACGGGATAAAGATCGCATCGCTGTTCGTATTCGGAATTATTTTCGCGTCTTTCGTATCGCGTGCGATGCGTTCCACTGAGCTGCGAATCGACCGGATAGAACTTGACGAAACGGCGCAGGCATTTATCGACGACCTTGATTCCGAAGGTGAGATCCGTATCGTTACTAACCGCCGGGAGACCGGCGATACGGCCGAGTATCGATTCAAAGAACACGAAAAGAGAATCGACAATCATATTCCGTCCACAGATCCAATCGTGTTTTACGAGATAGAAACGGGAGACGCTTCGGAATTTACCGGGAAGCTCAAGATCAGGGGGATCGAGATCGAAGGGTATCGCATTCTTAGAACCGAAGCTCCGGCCGTGCCGAACGCTATTGCCGCATTCCTTATTTATCTTCGGGATAAGACCGGAAAGATACCGCACGTTTATTTCGGCTGGAGCGAAGGGAACCCGCTTATGTATCTGGCGCGTTATATTTTATTTGGAGAAGGAGATACGGCACCTGTAACGCGCGAAATCCTGCGTCAGGCCGAAGAGGATCCGGAATTAAGGCCGAATGTGCATGTTGGCGGTTAAGCCTGGTCGGCTGCGGAGCCGCCAAGCAGTGACGGGTTCATGTCAAGAAAACAGGAACGGCAGTAAACTGGGCGGCCTTGCGAAGGGTAGAACGGGACAGTCGTCGAATCGCCGCAGCGGGCGCATTTGACTGAAACCTCGATACGTTGGCGAACCCCGGAAGCCTGTGCAGCCGCAATCGCCGCCAGCCGTTCGTTCTTTGCCTGTTTACATTCTTTACAGCGTTTTGGAGGATTTTGAAGCTGCTTGTCGCGGTAGAAGGCTTGTTCGCCGGCGGACCAAATAAATTCCTTATTGCAGTCGATACAAAGAATAGACTTGTCGTCGAACTCCTCATTCTTCGAGACGTTTGGCAGCGTGCCGACTTCCATCCCGTTAAATTTGCCTTCCGACATTTGTAAACCCTCCGGATCGTTCACCTGATCGCATGATTCCCAGTATCAAATTAGATATGGCTGCTCCCGAAATTACCGGGTATGGATGGTTCGAGAAACTTTTGAGAATGTAGTAAATTCAAGGGAGCCGAACAACATCAAACAGCCGGGCGATCAAGTATCAGGAACAGATTTCGACCTTATAACTAACCACTTTCGCTGTCAAGCTGGCGTTGGACATGACAGGCGTTTTGTTTGATGTCGTGGCTTTAGATTATGAAAATTCTGGTTATCGGTTCAGGCGGAAGGGAACACGCGATCTGTAAGGCATTTGCGAAAAGCTCCAGGGTTTCGAAGCTGTATTGCGCACCGGGAAATGCCGGAATCGCGGCGATTGCGGAGTGCGTTCCGATCAAACCTGAAAAGATCGAACGCCTTGCAGATTACGCTAAACAGAACGAAATCGATTTGACGTTCGTTGGCGGCGAAACCCCATTAGCCCTTGGCATCGTTGACGAATTCGAACATCTCGGCCTGCGAATCGTCGGAGCTAGCAAAGCCGCCGCTGAGCTTGAGGCAAGCAAGTCGTTTGCAAAAGCTTTCATGGTCCGCCACGGAATTCCAACCGCGAAGTTCAGAACGGCATTTTCGCAGAATGGAGCAATTACTATCCTTGACGCTGGAGAATTTGGCGACGACGATTCACCCGTAGTTATCAAAGCCGACGGCCTCGCTGCAGGCAAAGGCGTGGTGGTCGCAGTAAATCGAGCCGAGGCGATCAAAGCAATTCGCGAGATGGAAAATCTCGCCGGTGCCGCAGCCGCGTCAACGTTCGTAATCGAAGAAGGCCTGTTCGGAAGGGATGTTTCGCTTATATTTTTTGCGGACGGCGAACATTTTGCTTTGATGCCGCCGACCCGCGACCACAAACGCATCGGCGAAGGCGACACCGGCCCGAACACCGGCGGCATGGGCACGATCACGGACGCCTCGCTACTTTCCCCGGATCAGATTGAACAGATAATTCGAGAGATAATCGAGCCTACGTTGAAAGGCTGCCGAGGTGAAGGTTTTCCGTTTCGAGGCATCCTATTCCTCGGCCTGATGATTACGAAAGCCGGGCCGATGCTGCTCGAATACAACGTCCGCTTTGGGGACCCGGAAACTCAGTCGATACTAGTCCGGCTTGAAACCGGCCTCGTCGATATCTGCGAAGCTATGCTTTCGGGAAGATTAGCCGAAACTAAAATTAAGTGGAGACCGGGAAATTCGGCGACAATCGTGCTTGCCGCAAAAGGCTATCCGCAAAGCCCGAGAACCGGTGATGCGATTCACGGCCTTGATGCCGCGTCTGCAATGCCCGGCGTGACCGTCTTTCACGCAGGAACAAAGTCAGACTCGGGAGCAGTAGCGGCCGGGTTCGAACGCGAAGCGTTCGATGCGAGCAGGACGCTTGAGCTCCAGTCGAAATACATCACTTCAGGCGGCAGAGTTTTGGGCGTCACGGCTGTTGCAGACAGCCTCGACGAAGCCATCGTAAAGGCCTACGCTGCAGTTAAGCACATCTCATGGGACGGAATGCAATACCGCAGGGATATTGGGATGTAGCTTTCTCCAGCTTGTCCTGCAAGTGCCTGGGGTAACTTAATCCTTTCTTTCTATTGACGCTACGCAGATATTTTTGCCTTGTCCTGCGATTTTTGAAAATAAAATATGCCAACCAATTCCAGGACGAGACAACACAGATAGATGACCCATCGATTGTTAAGGCAGTGTCGCAAGCAACGAGCGCGGACCGTCCATGTGGCCTCCCGGCGGATCAATTCGATAGACCAATTCCCAAGGGCCTTTATACAGGTGGGCCGGTGCCTTCGGCGCACCGAGCACAACAACCAATTTGAGGCGGGAAAGTTCGGCGTGAGGCAGTGCCTTGATAATGTGAAACACGTTGTAGCCGCCGCCCGAAAATCCATAGAGTGCGGCAACGGTCTCGTCGCGATGAAACTCAGCCAAGGCCATTTGAGTCTGCGGACTATTCGCGCCGGTCGCGCCCGCCACATCCAGCACTTGCCCAACATAGCCTCTGCGGCTCGCGTATTCGAGAGCGGGCGGTTCGTCCAACGCTCCGCGAGGCCAATTACGTCCTGAATAGCGTCCGGCAATGCCGCGCAAAATCAGCATTTTCATCTCAGGCATTACAACCTTATACTGCCATACTCGGCGAAAGGCATCAACAGGAGCGGCTCATTACAAGTCTAACTACTAATTAACACCAGCGCCGTTGAGAATACGGCAGTTCCCGGAGTATTATCAACAACTTCGATTCAAACTATCAAGCTTCATAAACCCGCGTTCCGGTCCAACGCTTTATTCGGAGTCAGTGAAATCCAGATCCGAGCCTTTTTTCTGCGCTTTGACCACTGCTAAGCGCCGCCGGTAATTTCTATGGGCAAGCGGTAGCCCAATTGGCAGGCGAGCATGTGGAGCCGGGAATCCTGCCGTAATGGTCAAAACCGAAGTTGAGCAAACTTATGATCCCGCGGCTGCTTCGCCCTAGGGCAGTAAAGGAGGGGTGGCTTCATCTGCGTACTTTTTTCTGTGTATTCAGTGGTTTAGTCCTTTCGGTAATCACGGAATACACGTAGCAAATCATGGAACCTGGATTGGATTTCTAATACGCCTTTAATGAGGCGATGTAGCCTTCATAGTTCCGCTTCATTTCATTAAGCGAATCACCGCCGAATTTTTCTCGCATCGAGTTTGCCAGGACGATGGCGAGCATTGCTTCGCCGATGACGCCTGCGGCGGGAACGGCAGTGATGTCGGAGCGTTCGAAGGCTGCAATGTCCTCGGCCTTGGTATCTATATCGACAGAGTGAAGCGGTTTTCGTAGTGTCGAGATCGGTTTCAGATAGCCGCGTACGCGAAGCTCTTTGCCGTTCGTGATGCCGCCTTCGAGTCCGCCGGCACGATTCGTTCTTCGAATGAATCCGAAGGATGAGGGATGAGGGATGAGAGATGAATCGGAAGAAAAGCCTCCGACTTCGTCGGTGCTTGTCCCGACTTCATCCTTCATCCTTACGCCTTCATCCTTCCAGAAAATCTCGTCGTGGACTTCGGAGCCGAAGCGTCCCGCGTTAGCGACGCCCGTGCCTATCTCAATCGCTTTCACAGCTTGGATCGACATCATTGCCTGAGCGATCCGTCCGTCGAGTTTTTCATTCCATGAGGTATGCGAGCCGAGGCCGGTGACGACATTCTTTGCAACTACTTCGAAAATGCCGCCGAGCGTGTCGCCGTTTTCTTTTGCGGCATCGACCAGTGCGACCATTTCCAATTCGATCGACGCGTCGGCGCAATTCAGAGGCGAATCTTTCGGGATCAAGCCGATCTCATCCCAGGTTTTGTTAAGCGGTTCGGCGGGCAGGCTGCCTAGCTTTATGACGTGGCTGCGGAGTTCGGTTCCAAAAAACGAAAGAAGCTGTTTTGCGAGTGCTCCCGACGCAACTCTCGCGGCGGTTTCGCGTGCCGACGCGCGTTCGAGTATGTCGCGAAGATCGCGTGCCTGAAATTTCTGTCCGCCCGCGAGATCGGCGTGGCCGGGCCGCGGACGTTTTACGGTTCGCGCGTTTTTGGGTTCTTCGGGGAGTTCAATGTCGGACATAACGTCCTGCCAATGGACGAAATCGCGGTTCTCTATAATCATCGCGACAGGCGAACCGAGCGTTTTGCCATGCCGAATGCCCGACAGAAATTCGACCGTATCGGTTTCGATCTTCATCCGGCCGCCGCGGCCATAGCCTTGCTGCCTTCGCCAGAGTTCGTGGTTGATGGCGTCGATGTCGATCGGCAATCCGGCGGGCAGGCCTTCGACAATGGCTATCAGGGCTTTGCCGTGCGATTCGCCTGCGGTTGTGAATTTGAAGAACATAAAATAGTGAATAATGAAAAGTGAAAAGTCTTACTCACTTTTCGCTTTTCACTTTTAGTTTTTCTCTTCTCCTTGAGACGATCAAACCGATGCTTGCCAGGATCAGCAGTCCGCCGAAGATTGTCTGCGGCGGAAGCTTTTCGCACAATACGATTCCGCCGATAATCACGGCAAGCAAAGGCGTAACAAGCGAGATCATCATCGCCTTAGTTGACTCGATTCTACTCAAAAGCCAGTAATAAAGCCAAAAAGCGAAGATCGTCCCTAAGATGGTTAGGTACACTACGCAAAAAACGGCGGTCCATGTCCAATTGAATGTAGCCGGATTTCCTTCGGCAATAAGAGCGTAAATAACAAGAGCCGGAAGGCCGCAAAGCATTTGAGAAAAGACCAGGCTCGCCGGATGCAGCCCGCTGCCTTTCGCCTTAATTAATATCGATGCTTGTGCCGCCGCGTATGCACCGACGACAATTGCAACACAACCGGCAAACGCCATCACGCTTTCGACCCGCAGTTGATCGAGAAAGATGATGGCTACGCCGACAATTCCTATCGACACGCCGACAATCTTCGCCGTGGTTATCTTTTCGCCAGGCAGAAATATCCACGCCAGCAATAGTCCGAAAACAGTTATCATCGCCTGCAAAACAGCAGCCAGGCCGGACGTGATGTATTGCTCGCTCCAGAAAACGGCGCTGTAATTAAGAGAAAATTGCAAAAAACCGGTTAGGGCAATCAGCTTCCATTCGGCCGCGGTTTTCGGCATTGCGATTTTTGAAAGTATTATCAGCGGCGCAAGAAAGACGAGGGCGAGCATAAACCGCGCGGCTGCGAACGTAATGGGAGGCAGGTCGTTAAGCCCGATCTTAATGAAGATCCAGGTCGTTCCCCAAATCAGACAAAGTATAAGCCAGACGAAAACTTTCATCTATGCCCGGCCCTACTTACGTTCATAAAAACTGAGACACGTTTCGCCCTGTTTAAGCATCCGCCATCGGCGAAGATGTCCTGCGGCGTCCGGCAGTCCGTTTTTTGAATGATGTTCGGCGATGAAAACGCCGCCGTCGCGAAGAAGCTTGCTTTCCGGCGTGCCGGCCTCAAAAAGCACCACAGAATAATCGGTTTCGTAGGGCGGATCGAAAAAAACAATGTCCCAGCCAGTTTCGTGCGTCCTACCGGAGAAATTTTCGGCCTGCAGTCCCAAAACTTCGGTTTGTTCCTCCGGGACGTTCAGCAGATCCAGATTTTCCTCGATCAACGCGCACGCCCGGCGTGATTTATCTACAAACGTTACGAAAGACGCTCCACGCGAGATAGCTTCCATGCCGATAGCACCCGATCCGGCGCAAAGATCAAGAAAACGCGATTCCTCTATTCTCGGAGAAAGTATATTGAAAAGGGTTTCGCGAAGACGATCGGATGTCGGCCGGGTGCGGGCGTCGGCCGGGCTTTTGATCACACGTCCGCGGTAAAGTCCGGCGATAATTCGCATATCGCTATTGTAACTTGAAGCCGAGCAATCGGCGAATTAGCCGATTCCAGCAAGCTTGAAGCGAACGTCCTGTTTTACTCGTTCGATAAGCTTCGAAGTTTCGATTGTATGACGCTTTTTGGTAAGGAAGTTTTCCGCTTCGCCGCGTGCGGCGTCGAGAATTTCGAGGTCGCGGATGATATTCGCTATCTTGAACATTTGAATGCCCGATTGCCGTGTTCCCAGAATTTCACCCTGGCCGCGAATTTCCAGATCCTTTTCGGCGATCTTAAAGCCGTCGCTCGTTTCTTCCATTATGCCGAGACGCTCTTTCGCAACTGCGGTTTTCCTGTCGCCGGTTAGCAGCACGCAAAAGCTTTGCTCGACGCCTCGGCCGACGCGCCCGCGAAGCTGATGAAGCTGGGAAAGCCCAAAACGCTCGGCGTGTTCGATCACCATCAGCGACGCGTTCGAAACATCAACGCCTACCTCGATAACCGTCGTCGAGACGAGAATATTCAGCTTGCCCGAAACAAATTCCGCCATGATCGCTTCTTTTTCGGCGGCCTTCATTTTGCCGTGCAGCAAGCCGACGCTACGGTTTGGAAAGATCTTGTCGCGCAGCTCTTCGAACATCTTTGTCGCGGCTTTCAGGTCGATCTTTTCGGATTCCTCTATTAGAGGATAGACAATGTAAACCTGCCGCCCGAGAGTGATCTCGCGTTCCATGCCCTTGTAAACGCCTGCGCGTTGGTCCTCGCCGAGCACGACGGTTTTTACCGGCGTGCGTCCGGGCGGAAGTTCGTCGATGATGGAAACGTCGAGATCGCCGTAGACCGTCATCGCCAGCGAACGCGGGATCGGTGTCGCGGTCATCACCAGAATGTCGGGATTCAGGCCCTGTTTCATCAACTCCGCACGCTGAAGAACGCCGAAGCGATGCTGCTCGTCGATAACGGCAAGGCCGAGGTTTTCGAACTGAACCGCGTCCTGAATGATCGCGTGCGTTCCGATGACCAATTGCGTTTCACCGTTTGCGATCGCTTCATGCGCCTTGCGTTTTTCAGCGGCTTTCAAACTGCCGGTGAGCAGGCCGACGCTGTAACCCGTTTCCTTGAAAATCTCGGCGGCTTTTCGCAAATGCTGTTCGGCCAGTATTTCCGTCGGCGCCATCAATGCCGTCTGGTAGCCGTTCTCCATTGCCGCGAACATTGCCATAAACGCAACGATCGTCTTGCCGCTGCCGACGTCGCCCTGAATAAGCCGATTCATAGGCTCTGCGGACTGCATGTCATCGAAAACTCTTGCGATGACGCGTTCCTGAGCACCCGTTAATTTAAACGGAAGCAACTTCCGAATACGATTCTTTGTCGATTCAGTGATCTCGATCACGGTTCCTTTCGGCTCTTTTTTTCGCTCGCCGCGTTTCAACTGCAATGCAAACGTTACCCAGAAAAATTCTTCGAAAATCAACCGCTTATGCGCTCGGCTGCGGAACATATCGTAGTCTGCGATTGTAGATTCTTCGGGTGGAAAATGTATTTCGCTAATTGCGGCGGCACGCGAAGTAATGCCGTGTTTCTTAAGGACTTCATCCGGGAGATTCTCGTCGACCGATTTGAGATCGAGTTTTTGAAGAACATCGTAAATAATTTCGCGGAGCCGTTTTGTTTGAAACTGGCCGAGCTTTCGGTAAACGGGAACCCGCCGTGCCGTGTGGATCATGTTGAAACGCGGGTCGCCCGCGTCTTCCAGCAAATCATCGACATCAGCTTCGCCACCTGTCTTTGGTTTTTCTGCGTCTCGTTGTTTCGGTGTCTCCGTGGTGAATAATCCACTGTCGGCTAAAGGCAGCATTTCAAGTTCGTCCGGCTTGTTCAGCTTCAACGCGAAGGTGTTTCGCCGTCCGTCCCATTCCCATTTGCCATGGGCGACAAAGCGAGAGCCGCGTACAAATCGCTCATTGTAATAATTGATGATGTGTTTTGAATTTTTGCCCGAAATGAACCACCAGACTACGACCGGTTTGCGAGTTCGTTCGCTGTCGCTGCCGCTGATCTCATAAATGAAAAGCGAGGGCTGCTTTGGGCCGCGATTTTTCCCGACCTGAAAACCGCCGGCGACACGCGTGCTTATCTCGACCGATGCTTCGATTCCGTCATAAAGCTGATCGATCTGAATAAAATTCGAGCGGTCTTCGTAACGCATCGGGAAATAATTCAGCAGATCTTCGATCGTCGCTTCCGTCAGGTCGCTCTTGTCGGCGTGGCCGGCGACCGCAGCCGCAAGCTTGCGTGACATGAACGCTGAAAGCCCAGCCACTTCGTGTATTGGAAGATCGATTATGCGGGTTTGATATCCGAGTTTCGGCATAAGAGCGGTTGTGATAGTTAAAGAAGTCTAACAATCGGAGTTGCGACCGATCTTTTTAACGCTAACCTCGAATACTGAATTCAAAATTAACGAGAGGACACATGAAAACTATCACATCAATCGCTTTACTATTTACTCTAATATTCTCTTCGATTCAAAGCGTGGCTGCCAAACCGAAAGGCGACTGGAACGCAGTGAAGTCGCTCGAAGGCCGAGAGGTTGCCGTGAAGCTTCGCCGAGGCATGACCAGATTCGCTATCATTGCTTCAGTCGAAGAAGACGGCATAAAGCTGCGAGTCGCCGACAAATCAGGTGTTTCAAATACAGAAACATCGTTTCGCAAAGACGAGATCGAAAAGGTCTGGATCGCCCGGCTGCGATTTGGCGGACGACAGACGGGCAAGGGCGCGTTGTTCGGCCTCGGAGCAGGTACGGTTGTGGGCACGGGCGTTTATCTCGGCACACGCTCGCGTGACGATAATGGCCTTTCAGGCGCGGCGATTCCATTGGGGGCCTTTTACGGTGCAGGAATTGGGGCAGTCATAGGATTTTTTAGCAAAAGATCACACAAAAAAGCGGATCTTGTTTACAGTGTTTGATGTTTAGGTTTCGATACTGAAGGGATTGAAATCGGTATCGCGGTCGTAGAAGTCTTCGTGTTCCGCGCGCTTTAGAAAACCTACGATCACGTATGTGAAAGGCGTCGCAAAAACCTCCCACAAAACCTTAATGAAATAATTTCCGATCATTACGCTTATCAATTGCTCGTTCGACCATGTTCCAAAGAACGCCACCGGATAAAAAATAAGCGAATCGGCGATCTCGCCGCATATGGTCGAGCCGATGGTTCTAAGCCAAAGAAATCTGCCCGACGTTATCAGCTTTAGTTTTGCCAGCACGAATGAATTAATAAACTCGCCCGCCCAAAAAGCTAAAAGCGAAGCGAGCACGATCCGCGGCGTTTGGCCGAAGATCAGGTCGATCGCCTGAACCTGTTCGGCGGACATCGTATTTGCGATGGGCAAATTCGTCACTACCCACGCCATCAGTGATGCGAAAATAAGCGCCGCAAACCCGGCCCAGATCACCTTACGCGACCGTGCATAACCGTAAACTTCGGTTAGAATGTCGCCGAAAAGATAACTGATAGGGAAGAAGAGAACGCCTGCACCGTAAATGTATTCTCCATAGAACGGAAGATTTACATAAGAGACCTTATGGACGCCGATCAGATTCGAACAAAGCAAAACCGCGACGAACGCGGCCATTATCAGATCGTAGTATTTGTAGGTCTTTGCGGCGGGCATTGAGCAGATTGTAGCAAAATCCTGTCAGTACCACCTGTGGTTACGGGCGGTTTTAACCCTCTGTTCCAAATTAACCCGGTTCAAAGCCGATTAAAGTCGGAGATCCAAAGACAAAAAAAAGGAAGCAAACCGTCCTGTGGCCTGCTTCCGAGTGTTAAAGGAGAAAACCGGTTCCGAACTAGGCGATCTCCGCGACGTGTTTCGTCAAGCGTGATTTGTGCCTGGCGGCAGTGTTTCTATGAATCAAACCTTTGTTAACCGCCTTGTCGATCAAGGAAATGGTCGGGTTCAGCAATTCCGTGCTTTCTTTCTTTTCTGAATGAGCGACGGCCGTACGCAGCTTCTTGATCTGCGTTCGAAGCTTGCTTCGGTTGCTGCGGTTAATTTCGTTTCTTTTTGCATTTTGCCGAACTCGCTTTTCGGCAGATTTATGATTCGCCATTGAATAATCCTTTTAATTACTACTAGTTCTCAAGATAAAGAGAAACCTCAGATTATATGATGTGGAGGCATGGGTGTCAAGCAAACATCAGGCTTCAAGACGGAAAACGAATGAGTGTACCAGATCGACAAAAAACACAAAGATCGGCGGGTAGAAGATGAATTCGGGGTTGATTATGCCCAATAGGTCGTTTGGTTTCGGGATTGTCGTAAGACCCGCATATTGCCCTATGATAAGCCCTAATCCGAAGCTGCACATGACGCCGATCAACAAAAAACTGCCTGCAAGAACCCTCGAGATGGGTTTTACCGTCGGTTCGGCGTCATCAAGTATGGATTCGTGAATCTCGTCGTCATAATAAGTGTATCGCTCAAAACCGTCGCGAAAGCGTCCGATAAGGTGAATTACGCCGACGACGGCAAGGGTTACAAGAATTATTTTTCCGATGATCGCGGAATTGGCAAAATACTGCGGTTTTACTATCGCGACGGCGAGAGTCGATAGAAAGAGAGCAACGGTCGGGAAAATGATGCGTTGAAGAGCAGCGGATTCGCGACGTTCGTCGGCGATCATCCGATCGATTATTTCGTTGTACCGATGCTCGTAAACGAGCTGACGCCATTTTCGTGCATGGCTGTTATCCGAGTCGAAAACCGAATCGCCGTTCGAACTGCCGTTATATTGGGCATGCAGTATCCGCTTGTCGTACCTGGCTCGTTCTTTCGGGCTGCCCAAAACCTCGTAAGCCTCGGCGATAGCGGCAAAGGCAACGGCTGTTTGTTCCGACCCGTTGTTTTTATCGGGATGAAGTTTGCGTGCAAGACGGCGGTAGGCCGATTTGATCTCGGCCCTAGATGCTTTCGGTGAAACTTTGAGCGTTTCGTAGTAATTTGCCATCAAGCAATTTGGGTTCTGGAGAGGCGGCTAAACGGTACGCGCGAACGGCGACCTTATCTCCAATTATAACACAAGAAATTTCGTCCACCGCAAGACCTTATTGCTTGAGATCGTCTATTTGCAGCCCGATCGGAAACGCGCCAGCTATTTTTACAGCATCGACGGCCCTTGCTACGCTGCCGTAATCGAGCGATTTTGGCGCTTTTATGAAAACGGTCTTTTCGTCCACGAGATTTTGTGCACGGAGACGAAACGTCAATTTGAGACTTTCAATCATTGCTGCGGGGGAATCGACAGTGGCATCAAGCGGAGTTTCGTTTACTGCGTATCGGCCATCATTCTCAATCGAAACGACTATTGTATGCGGATGTGGTTCGCCGCCGTCTTTAGGCTCTGAAGGAATTTTTGTGTCGAAACTGCTTGGTTTCGTCGGCGTGACGACCATAAAAATTATCAGCAGGACGAGAAGCACGTCGATCAGCGGCGTGACGTTTATTTCGGGGCGGTTCATTGGTTTTTCTCCTTTATGGGTGTGTCCCAATGTTAGAAACCGGGCGAAGAAAAAAGTTCCACGGCAGTGCTGATTATTTTTCAGCTTTTCTGTGCGGACGTTGCACCAATGCCTAATGCCGTTAGCAACGCTTTTGCTTTGAGCACCGATTCTTCATATTCAGCTTGCGGGTCGCTGTCGATTACGATTCCGCCTCCGACGTTGAAAATAACTTCTTTGTTACTGATTACCATTGTGCGAATGGCTACGTTGAGGTCAATGGATTCGCCAGTTCCGAACGCTTCCGGCAATCGGTAACCGATTGCCCCCATCGAAAGCCCCCGTTTTATTTTTTCGATCTCGTCGATAATTTTCATCGTTCTTACTTTTGGCGCGCCGGTGATAGAGCCGCACGGAAAAACAGCACGGAGAATGTCGGAAAACGTGGCATCGCCGTTGAGTTCGCCGCGAATCGTCGAGACGAGATGAAACAGGGTTGGGTGTTCTTCTATATCGCAGAGTTTTTCGACTTTGACCGTGCCGTACTCGCACACGCGGCCGAGATCGTTCCGCAGAAGATCGACGATCATCGTGTTCTCGGCACGATCTTTTTCGCTTTTTAAGAGCTCGTTTCGAAAAGCTTCGTCTGATTCGCTTGTCTTACCACGCGGCCGTGTTCCCTTGATCGGCGAGGCGGTGATATGGCCTTCAAGTATCCTAAAAAAACGTTCGGGTGAAGCTGACACTATAGTCGAATCTTTTCGCCTCAGATATGCCGAGAAAGGTGACGGATGCTGACTTCGCAGCCGCCGAAAAATGTTTTCGGGTGTCAGATCATCGGGCAAACGAGCTGTGAATTGCTGCGTGAGATTTGTCTGATATGTATCGCCGCTTCGTATATACTCTTTAATCGTTTCGACCGCCGCGATGTATTCGCCTCGCGTAAAATTCGACTCAAGATTGTTGGCCGCCGCGTTATTGTCAGTCTTGAGTTCTGAGGACATGAGGAGTTTTTCAATCTCGTCAAAGCGGCCATTATCGCCTATCAGTCTTGTCTCGCCGGTGTCGTAATCATGAACGATCAACCTGTCGAACAAGGCCAGGAAGACCTTCGGTTCTTCGTCCGGTACCGCAGAAGCGATTCCGTTAATTTGAAGGCCGAGATCGTATGAGATCGAAAAAAACGCGGCAAGTTCGGAGGATAAATGCTTTTCAAGAGCAAGTAGAGTTTCATTAGCATCTTCAAAATCGAGCTCGAACATTTCGACGGGCCGAACACCGGCGATCATCAGGTGCGAACCGAGATGCCCGACGCCGCAACTGTCGAGAATGCAAACATGCTCGTTTTCGGCCAAGCCGAGCAATGCCGAGCTGAGTTCATCCGCTGAGAGTTCAATTCCGCGCACGGCGTAAATATTATCACGCGTCAACCTTGCGTAAGGTGTCGAGTGACAACATTCGCGGCGTAATTGGAACAGCTTTTGCGTTTCCCATCAAACGGATTTTGGCGTAAGATGTCTCAAATTCGATCTCGTCTCGCCTGACGCATTATGACCACTAATTCAGACTCGACTTACAAACTCTTACGCGGGCTCGGCCTTGTTGCCGCCATATCAGTTATCGTCGGCAACGTGATAGGCACCGGAGTTTTTCTGAAGGCACGCGTGATGACCTGTAACGTCGGCGAGCCGATGTGGGTGATGCTCGCGTGGGTTGCGGCCGGTGTTCTGTCGCTGGCCGGGGCATTGACATACGCTGAACTCACCGCGATGAAGCCGGAAGCCGGCGGGCCTTATGTGTTTTTGCGGGATTCGTATGGACGCTTGTCCAGTTTCCTTTTTGGCTGGATGCAAATGTTCATCGCCCGTACCGGATCACAGGCATCGGTCGCGGTGGTCTTTGCGATCGCGTTAAACGATTATCTGAACGGTGGTTTGAAACAGACTCTTTTTCAGACAAGCATTTTTGGTCTTCCGTACGAGGTGACATCGCTGCAGATCATTGCGGTGGTGCTTATCGCTATTTTCACAACACTGAATTGCCTTTCGGTCAGCCTAAGCGGCCAGATCGCAACTGTTCTCACGGTAATAAAGGTCGCGCTCGTGGTTTTTGTCGGGCTCGGGGCGTTTCTTTTTGTGACCGGCGGTAGTTTCGAAAATTTCTCCTTGATGAACACCGGCGGAAGTTGTGAAGGCGTTGCCGATTCAGTTCGATTCGGTTCAGCCGAATATACTTTCCTTGCGGGATTCGGAGCCGCGATGCTCGGCGCTCTCTGGGGTTATGACGGCTGGGACAATCTTTCGTTTGTAGCCGGCGAAGTGAAAGACCCGAACCGTAACATTCCTATCGCGATCATCGGCAGCGTTTTGCTCGTGATCCTGCTTTACGTTGCGGCTCACGTTGCTTACTTTTATGTGCTCGACCCGACGACAATAGCGTCCGTTTCGAAAGATTCTTCGGTAGCAAAGGTCGTCGTCAGTAAATTCTTCGGGGGCGATATGGCAAGTCTTGCAACCGGAGCCGCTGTCGCCATATTCACGGTCGGGTTGATGCTTTCATCGCTTGGCACGCTGCACACTTCGATTTTAAGCGCGTCCCGAATTCCATATGCAATGGCTAACGACGGCCTGATGTTCAAGACTTTCACAAAGGTTTCCGTCAACGCTGTTCCTGTCAACGGCGTTCTGTTTCAGGGCGTCTGGGCGAGCATTCTGGCACTTTCCGGTTCGTTCGATACGTTAACGGATTACGTTATATTCGGATCCTGGATCTTCTATGCTTTGATCACATCGTCAATCTTCATGTTCCGGCGAAAATACCCGAATGCCGAACGGCCGTACAAGGCATGGGGATATCCGGTCGTGCCGGTGCTTTTTCTGCTTGTATCCGGGTGGCTTTTGATAAATACCCTGGTGACGGCACCGAAGCAGTCATTCATCGGATTGGGCTTGATAGTTCTGGGATTGCCGGTTTATTACTACTTATCCAATAAGGGGTTTTCAGGCGGTGAACCCGCTGTTAAAACGGAAGATAAAGAAAATGGATAGAAGAAGCGGAAACGAACGCCGTGAACATCCACGGCATAGTGTAACGATCGATATCGATTGGGAAAACGCAACGGGACGCCATAGCGGAACCTTAAGCGACATAAGCACGTCCGGCTGTTTTGTTTTAAGCTCGGGTGATACAGAGGATGGCGAAACAGTTCGCCTATTTATGCCGCTCGGCGAAGGGATGAAAATCCAAATAAATGGCGAAGTAACCAATCACGTTTTCGAGATCGGTTTTGCCGTACGGTTCGTCGACCTTACACCAGCTCAAAAAGACTTCCTTTACAACTTTGTTGCCATGCACAAAGCTCAGTAATTTTATTTTTAGGAAATCATTGCAAGAGCCTCGCGGGCGACCTCGCGGTCGTCGAAGTGGAATTTGTCGTGTCCGATTATCTGATAGTTTTCGTGACCTTTTCCGGCGATTATCACCACGTCATTTGCACGGACTGAACTAATAGCCTTGCTTATCGCCTCGCGACGGTCAGAGACTGTCATATATTCAGTTTCGGTTTCTTTCACGCCGGCCTCGATCTCTTCAATAATTTTCATCGGATCTTCGGTTCGCGGGTTGTCGGACGTAATGAAAACAAGATCACTGTTTTCACCGGCAATCCGGCCCATCGGCTGACGCTTTCCGCGGTCGCGGTCGCCGCCGCACCCGAAAACCGTGATGATCCGCCCGTCGGTAAGGTCTCTTGCTGTTTTCAAAGTGTTGAGCAAAGCATCGTCCGTGTGGGCGTAATCGACGACGACAGCAAAATCGCCTTCGTGCGGAACACGTTCGAATCTTCCTGGAGCACCGACGCATTTTGAAAGGCCATCGACGATAGCATCCAGATCGTATCCCAACTCGAGAGCCGTCGCGGTCGCAGCCAACATATTGTAAACATGCGGCTTGCCGACCAATGGGGAAATAACTTTACGCTCACCTTTCGGAGTCTTCAATAAGAACGAAGTGCCTTTAATGAGCGAGACTTCTATATTGTTGGCCGCGAGATCGGGATTGCCGGTTTTTTCACCCTTACTTTGTGCGGGCTTCTGCATTTTGACGCCCGTCTGAGAAAATGTTACTACCCTCTGACCGTTCGCCATTAATTCCTCTGCCAGTTTAACGCCCCATTCGTCATCGATATTGATAACGCAAGAACCCGGTTTTTCACCGAGCCTTCCGTCAAAAAGTTTCTTCTTGGCGTCGTAATAATTCTCCATCGTGTGATGGTAGTCGAGGTGGTCGCGGGTGAGGTTCGTGAACACAGCTACCTTGAACCGCAGCCAATCGCAGCGGTGGAGATCAATCGCCTGCGACGAGGTTTCCATCACCGTCATCTTGCAGCCGTTATTTACGGCTTCACGCAGAAAGCGATTTGTGTCGGAGGCCTCAGGAGTTGTTCGTACTGCGGGTTCGCTTTTATCGCCGATTCGATACTCGACCGTCGTCAGCATCGCGGGTTTTCTGCCCGCTGCTTCAGCTAGTGCGAAACACAAATATGTTGTCGTCGTCTTTCCGTTTGTTCCCGTAATGCCGACGAGATCGAGATCATGCGAAGGATTTCCATAAATGACCGTTGCGGCTTTCGCCAAAGCTTCGCGGGCGTCTTTGACCTTGAGCCAGGCACCTGAAAAATCCACCGGCGGGCCGTACTCAGAAATTATTCCAGCCGCGCCGCGCCGCATTACGTCGTCGATAAAACGATGTCCGTCAACAGTAGCACCCTTTATCGCAACAAATAGCGTGCACTCGCGGGCCTGCCGCGAATCGTGAGTTACGTCGGAGACATGGGCGAAACCGTCGCCGAACCGTTCAGCTCCAATTTCAGTTGCGACTATTGAGATTGTCGATGTTTGGTTGTTCAAAGTGATTTCTACCGGCGGAAATGCAAGTGTAATGAAGCGTTCAAATCTGCACTCTCCCTGAAAATTATACGACAGGCTATAATTTTCCACGAACAACCTCGCCGTAATTTCGTATAGTTCAAATAATCGGAGGTTTCGCTAATGAACATCATCAAACTGATTCTTGCAATTCTCGGCATCGTTTTTGGAGTGATGCTGTTTTTCTGGCTGTTCGGGTTAGTGTCGTCGCTGCTTTGGTACGGATTCTGGATCGCGGTTCTTGCTGGTATTGGCTACGGCGGATACAGGCTTTTCCGAAAAGCGGAAGATAAATACGTCGGAGCAGGTTCGGCCCGTGGCGAGATCGACGATCGCGACTTTAATTTGTCTTGGGACGAATACGAAAAGAAGTATCTACATAAGTAAAGCCGAGCATTTTCACGCTGCTGCTAGACATTTCGAGCGGCTTTGGCTAAATTCATAATTTGCCGACCAGTGGATGAACGAATTGTGACTTATTTTGGACAAATCCAAAATCCGCAATCCAAAATCCAAAATAGAATTGCCGAGGTGGCGAAATTGGCAGACGCACTAGACTTAGGATCTAGCG
>JBQTJB010000086.1:0-4170 GCA_052387555.1 Blastocatellia bacterium
ACATGGGCGACCATTGTGTTGTTATCAATGCACGGCTTGCGGTCTTTAAGGGGTCGAAGAACGATCAGAAGATCTATTACCGCCACACGCTCTATCCGGGCGGTTTGCGCGAAACGACCGTCAAGGAAATGTTCGAGAAAAAGCCGGAAAAGGTGATCGAACTTGCGGTTAAAGGAATGCTGCCGAAAACAAAGCTCGGCAAGGCAATGGCAAAGAAATTAAAGGTTTATGCGGACGCCGATCACCGGCACATGGCACAGAAACCGGAGACGGTCGAGATATAAATGACGAATTAGAATTTCGAATTACGAATGTAAATACTCGATAATTTGAAATTTGACATTCGAAATTAGAAATTGATTTATGGCAGACATCCAATATTACGGCACTGGCCGCAGAAAAACTTCGACAGCACGCGTTTACCTGCGTCCCGGCAACGGCAACATAATCGTTAATCGCCGCCCGTTTGACAACTATTTTCCGAACGAAGCTTTGCAGATGATCATTCGTCAGCCGCTCAGCCTGACAGACAATATCGGTAAATTCGATATTCTCGTCAACGTAGACGGCGGCGGATCAGCCGGACAAGCCGGCGCGGTTCGCCACGGCATAACGCGAGCTTTGATGGAATTTAACGCCGACCTGCGTCCGACCCTGAAAAAGGCCGGTTTGGTCACCCGCGATCCGCGTCAGAAAGAACGTAAGAAATACGGACAAAAAGGCGCACGCAAGCGGTTCCAGTTCTCGAAACGGTAGAAAAGCGATCTTTGATCTTAGATTTTTGATCCTTTTTCTCAAAGATCAAATGTCGAAGACCGAAGATCAATTCCATTGCGGCAAACCATTGGTTTACAACATTTGCCGCGAGTACATAAACCAATAAGTCAGGAGATATAAAGTTTTGGCAACAGTAACGATGAAGGAACTCCTCGAAGCAGGAGTTCACTTTGGACACCAGGTTCGCCGTTGGAACCCGAAGATGAAAGAGTACATCTTTGGCGAGCGCAACGGCATTTATATTATTGACCTTCAGAAAACCCAGAAACTTTTCCGCGACGCGTTGAATTACGTGACCGAAGCTTTGACGGAAAAACCGAATCAGAAGGTCCTTTTTGTCGGAACAAAACGACAGGCACAGGACGCAATTAAGGAAGAAGCGGAACGCTGCGGACAGTTTTACGTCAACAACCGCTGGCTGGGCGGCCTTTTGACGAACTACCAAACGGTTCAAAAATCGATTGCAAAGTTAAAAGAGATCGAAACGATGCGCGAGGACGGCCGTTTCGAAATGCTTACGAAAAAAGAACGTCTGAAACTTGACCGCGAGCACGAAGGTTTGATGAAGAACCTCGCCGGCATCAAGGACATGGGCGGAATGCCGGACATGATGTTCATCATCGACGTTCGCAAAGAGGACATCGCGGTTAAGGAAGCAAACCGGCTTGGCATCCCGATCGTCGCTGTTGTCGACACAAATTGCTCTCCGGAGGGCATAGATCACGTAATTCCGGGGAATGACGACGCTCTTCGCGCGATCAGGCTTTTTGCTTCACGAATTGCAGACGCTATCCTCGAAGGAAAGCAGATCGGAACCGAAGGCGGCATTGCGGTGGTCGAAGAGGAAGAGACGCCCGTCGAGATCGAAGAAATAGACATCGCTGCAAGCTTGCGGAAAGCAGGCATAACCGATCCGGATGAAGAGGACGGCGAGATCGAAGACGAAACGGTAAGCGCAGAAACAGATATTGTCGAAACGACGGAAGATTCGCCGGCTGCTGAGGGCAAAGCCGCCGTGACGGAAGCTCCGGCTGCCGAGGAACAGAGCGCACCCGAAGAAACGAAATCGGAAGAGAGCAACGAAGCGACCGCAAGCTAGATAAATTATCAATTTTTTGAAAGCGTGGCTTTTTCCTTTTACGGCGAATTGGCTACGCTTTTTCATAGAAAGGAACGCGGACACTCTTGTCCGCAATATCAAATCAGATACACAACGTTACGGGCATGGGTGATGCGCGTTACGGCAATAATTTGGAGTATAGTTATGGCAGAAATTACAGCAAGTGCAGTAAAATCGCTCCGTGAAAAGACCGGAGCAGGAATGGTCGATTGCAAAAACGCCCTCGTTGAGGCAAACGGTGATGAGAATGCGGCGGTCGAACTCCTTCGCAAGAAAGGCATGGCGACCGCAGGCAAGAAGGCCGGACGCGTGACAGCAGAAGGAGCAGTCGGGTCTTACATTCACATGGGCGGCAAAGTCGGAGTAATGGTCGAGATCAATTGCGAAAGCGATTTCGTGTCGCGCGGTGAGGAATTTCAACAGCTTGTAAAAGATGTTGCCATGCACATTGCCGCAGCCGATCCGCGATTCTCAACTCGTGAGGAGGTTCCGTCCGACGTGCTCGAAAAAGAACGTGAAATTCTGCTTGGCCAGCTAAAGAACGATCCGAAAAACGCCGGGAAGCCGGAGGACGTTCTTAACAAGATTATCGAGGGACGCCTGAACAAGTTCTATGAGGAATCGGTTTTGCTCGATCAGCCTTTTGTTAAGGATCCGAGCAAAACCATCGGCGAACTCGTAACTGAAAAGATCGCGTCGATAAAAGAGAATATTTCAATTCGCCGGTTTACACGATATAAAATGGGCGAGGGAATCGAGAAAAAAACGGACGATTTCGCGGCGGAAGTAGCGTCGATGGTTGGGTAGTCTAAAGTCCAATGTCTAAAGTCCAAAGTCGTTTTTTTGGTTTTTGACCTTAGACCTTGGACCTTGGACTTTAGACTTTGGACATGAAGTACAAACGCATCCTGCTAAAACTTTCCGGCGAGGCTCTTATGGGCAGCCAGAGTTACGGCATCGACACTGCAGTTGCCGTATCCGTCGCGCGTGAGATAAAGGCAGTTCACGATCTCGGCATCGAGGTTGCAATAGTTGTCGGCGGCGGCAATATATTCCGCGGCGTTTCGAAATCTGCGGGCAATATGGACCGGGCAGCGGCCGATTACATCGGGATGTTGGCAACGGTTATGAACGCAGTTGTGCTTCAGGATGCTCTGGAAAAACTGGACGTTTACACGCGGGTTATGTCGGCGATCGATATTCCTCAGCTTGCCGAACCGTTTATTCGCCGACGCGCCGTTCGGCATCTGGAGAAAAAGCGTGTCGTCATATTTGCGGCGGGAACGGGCAATCCTTATTTTACGACCGATTCTGCTGCGGCCTTACGTGCATGTGAGCTTGGAGTCGATGTAATTTTCAAAGCAACCAAGGTTGACGGAATTTATTCCGCCGATCCTAAGAAAGACCCGAACGCAGTGCGTTTCGAAAGAATTTCGTACCAGGAAGTTTTGGAAAAGCAGTTGAAGGTAATGGATGCTTCGGCGATCTCGCTTTGCATGGACAATAATCTGCCGATCGTGGTCTTCAACATGCTCGATTCGGGCAATATTCTGAAGGCCGTTAGCGGCGATCTGAGCATCGGGACGATGGTTTCGGTTAGCGGCAATGCTACGACCGCGTAGTCCGATTGAACCTCTCATCTTTTTCATTCTTCGTCGTCTTATTCCGTGGTTAATTATTTTTTTCAACTACTGAATTTAGATGGACAAAAGAACAATTTTTTTTGTTTTGGATATGTTACGTTTGATTCGTGGATAGAGATAGGTCTTCCCACGAAGTACACGAATTAAAAAAAGCCAGGTAATAACTCGAGTTAATGTAGGTGAACGAATGAGCGTAGATAATGTAACGAACGACACGAAACCGAAAATGGATGCGGTCGTCGAAGATTTTAAACGTAAACTTTCAAATGTCAGGACTGGACGCGCGACCGTCGGATTGCTGGATACTGTGTCGGTCGATTATTATGGAACGCCGACGCCTCTGAACCAGATGGCATCGGTCGCCGTGCCCGAACCGCAGATGCTTACCGTTCAGCCGTGGGACATCTCGCAGCTCGGAGCGGTGGAGAAGGCAATAATTGCTGCAAATTTGGGAATGAACCCGTCAAATGACGGCAAGGTTATCCGACTTCCGGTTCCCGCTCTCAACGAAGAACGCCGCAAGCAGCTTGCCAAGCAGGTTCACGAGATCGCCGAGGAACACCGAATCGCGGTTCGAAATATCCGGCACAGTTCCAACGACGCGCTTAAGAAAATGCTCAAGGACAAAGC
>JBQTJB010000087.1:0-30666 GCA_052387555.1 Blastocatellia bacterium
GCAATGGCGGCGACAACGGAAATGCGGATGTGATGTTGATTCAAACATTCTTCCATTATCTGCGATCCCAGACACCAGGTTACCGGGGGCTTAACGGCCTAAGGAATCGTGAGATTCCTGAAATTACTACGATCTGCGATACCAAAACGAAGAGAGCAATTTTCAAATTTCAGCAATTCCACGCGCGACATTTGCTGAGTATTGACGGGTTGATTCATCCGGCAAAGTATAAGGGCCGCGTGCTGAAAAATACGAAACGGTTTATGACGATCACTCTTTTGCATTTATTAGCCGAGGAGATAAACCAACTAAACAATGGCTCCCACTATATTGACAGGCTGATCGAAATAGAACCAAGGCTCCGCCAATGGCTTGTCTGAAAAGCTATCAGATCAGTAGAGAAAATAATGGAAACCAGAAAGATTTCCAAGGGGCATAAACCCAACAACAATTAAATCAAGGAGAAACTAAAACTATGTACAAAGCAGCAATACTAATCGCAGTTGCAATGATTCATTTTGCATTTAGCCAGTCTGCGTTTTCACAGATAACGATAAATCTGCCGAAGATGCCGAAAATAGGAAAACCGAAAATTGATTCCGGCAAGACCGGAAATGGTGTAGTCCAGGATCAACACACAACTACAACTGACAGTACGCAGGGACAACAGAAAAATCGGGATGGAAAGAATATCTACCCATTCCAGCGCCCGACCGGAACTCCTGTCTTGCTTAAGAACACGATCTACGTTCAGGCAATAACGCACAACGAATATTGGAAGATGAAGGGCCAGAGCAATTATTCAAGCTGGGTTCCCAAGCTTCGTTTCAGCCATTTTTACAATAACGACAAGAAGCTGAACCACACCGTCGAATATTTCAACCCGGATGGCTCGGCCTGGTACAGCGAAAAATTGGAACAGGGATTTTTTGCGGCCGACCGTACAGTTGGCTTTCAAAGTCCAAGTCCCTGGGGAGGTGTGCTCGATACGAAATCGACGGCCGCGACGGGAATATTTTCATTCAAAATTACCAATGACGATACCAGAGAAGTTCTTTACCAGGGCAAATTCAAGGTCGGTAAATTTGGCACATCCCACAACCCGCAGGAAAAGTACAAGGTCGATTTCTTTGTCGATCACGATTGGCTGATGCCGTTCGGCATGATCGGATTTCACCACTCCCTGGACGAGGTTGGGGGAATGCCTCTGCTTGTTAGCGTGTGGCTGAAGGGCGATGTATCGGCAAGTGAACTTGAAGGCCGCATTTTCTACAAAGGACAGCAGATCGCCTCGACAAAAGACGGTGGTGGTGCCGGAGATTATGACGAAAGAATGTCAGATAAGGCTCCGGCGTTCTCGCCGCTCAACCGATGGAAACGCTGGGAGTTTCAATGGCGAAATTTCCTGTTCGACAATAACGGCACTTTCAACCGCGAAAATTTTCCGAACGCTTTCTACGCCGATAAAAATCCGGGCGAATACACCGTGAAGATCTATCGCAACGGCACGCAGATCCGCGAGCTCGGTTTCACGATCGGAGCCGACGGCAGATATGTCGCTCCTTCATACACGGGCCAGATCTATATGCCGTACCACCGAATACTTTTACCGGTCAAGGTGATGGGAACTGAAGAAAAATGGAACGCAAACGCATGGAAGACAGAAGCATTCTACGGAAATCCGCTTACGGGATTTACTGTTCAATAGACCTCAATAATTACAAAAGAAAGGAGACATAAATGTTAGGAGAAGCAATTAATAACGAAATGATGACTGCACCGTTGACTTATAGTTACCGGGAAACTCTGGCCGCATCGCACAAAATAAACTGGCGAATCGAGGACATAATCGGCGGCGACAAACGGCTTGATTTTACAAAACCGTTCATGCCCGAGTCGCTTTCCAGAACTGAGAGACTGGATTCCCTTACCCGTCAGGAAAAACTCGTTCTGAATCAAATCAAAGGACATGCATATCTGGCAACATTCGGCCTGGTGGAGGAATTTATCCTGCCGTTCGTTCTGGACCACGTTCGGCCGTCGTTGGACGAGGACGATTACCGCGTGCGTGCGTTTCTGCAATTCGCAAGCGAAGAGGCGAAGCACATTCACTTGTTCAAAACTTTCGCGGCAGAATTTAACAAGACATTCAAACACGAATGCGAAGTGATCGGGCCGCCGTCGGCTGTGGCAAAGAAAATTCTTTCGCATCAGCCGTTGGCGGTCGCGCTGGTGATTTTGCATATCGAGTGGATGACCCAGCGCCATTATATCGAAAGCATAAAGGACGATCAGGAACTCGACCCGCAGTTCAAGAGTCTTCTGAAACACCATTGGCTCGAAGAAGCCCAGCACGCCAAGATCGACACGCTGATGGTCGAAGCTCTGGCAGACGGAATGACCGAAACACAGATCGAAAAGGCGGTCGATGAATATCTGGAGATCGGCGGTTTTCTCGATGAAGGAATGTGGCAGCAGACAAACTTCGATTTTGCGGCTTTGGAACGCGCCACGGACTGCAAGATCGATGAAAGCAACAAAGCGGAACTTCTTGCTTCTCAACATCAGGCAAATCGGTGGACATATCTCGGGTCGGGAATGACGCATCCGCGATTTTTGGCAACGCTCGAAAAGTTAAGTCCAAATCAAAGAAAACGGATCGAGGAGGTTGCGCAGGTGTTTTGTTAAGCTGATTTCCGCCGGGAAAGGGCGGCCTGCAGGGTCAGTTTGCCCGGTGTTTTCCGTGTCTTTCTGTGTATTCGGCGGTTTGCTTTTTTAAGGCATAACACAGCTTACACAGAAAACACGGAAGTCAAGAAAATAGAGCATATTAAAGTTCATTTAGGGACTTAACAACAAGGTTTTTTATGAAAAGAGAAAGAAGAATCAAGTCGCTAATGAGTTTAGGGTTATTGCCGATCGCATGCTTATTTATTTACGGAATTCAGGCAGACGCCCAGACGCCGAAACGAATACTGTTTGCAAAAGGCAAAAGCTCGGCGGTGGTGAAAGGCACGACCGGCGACTATGGAGTTACATATGTCATTAAAGCAAAGTCCGGACAAAAGCTTGTGCTCGATCTAAAGCCGGATACAAAAGTCGGTATCAAGGTAGAGACCAAGGGGAGGTTTGGAGAAATGGTCATGCTTCGCGAAGAACGAGGTGGACATTACGAAATAGGTTTGGAAGAGAGCGGGGATTATACGATCTTTATCGGTCCGGTCGAGACCAGAGTGATATCGTTCACCCTAAAAGTGAGAATAACAAAACTTGCGGATATTTGATTCTTAAGACGCAGGTATTAAAGGAGATACATCAAATAATGAGCTACATAGAACCGGAAACTTACGCGATGTTGATACGGCCTATTAATACGGAAGCAGGTTTTCAGAAAACCTCGATTCTTGGCTTCTTTGCGGGTCATGCTAATTCAGCCGACGTGTTGAAACGGACATCGCTTTCACGTGACGCCGCATACATAAGCGTGACGTCGGAACACGCGGCAAAGCTGAGAAAATTCACGGTTATGAAACCTCACGACGATGTAACTTTTACACTTCTCAGGTCGCATTTTTCCAAAGACAAAATGAAGGCCGCACTCGTCTTTATGACAGAAGGGGCCAATTTTCGGTTGACTATTAAAACGGACAACGCGACTATTCAGACGATACACGAAAATAGGACTTACAAAACCAGGAAAGTGGATATCGTTCAGTTTAATATCGAGTCCGCGATCATGACGAGCGAGATAAATCTTTTCCCGAAATAAGCTGGCAAAACCGGCTTGCAGTGACACGAACTAATAACAAAGGAGAATATGAATTATGGAAAGCACACAAATAACAACTGAAATGGAAGCATTAAAAAACAAGCTTCGGGGCATGTGGATCGCCGGTGATTTTGGCGAGATAGCAAAATCGATAGAAAAAGGGGCCGGGGATTTCGTAAGCCGTCTCGATCTAAAGACTGGAGTTCGCGTACTCGATGTTGCCTGCGGCACTGGCAACACTGCTCTGCCGGCGGCTCGTACCGGTGCTGAAGTGATCGGAATCGATATCGCACCTAATCTAATCGAACAGGCAATCGAAAGGGCTGAAGCAGAGGGAATTCATGCGATGTTCGAGGTAGGCGACGCCGAAGATTTGCCATACGAGGACGCGAGTTTCGACGTTGTGATAACGATGTTCGGGGCGATGTTTGCTCCGCGTCCCGACGTTACGGCGAACGAAATGAAACGCGTTTGCCGTCCGGGAGGCTTGATAGCGATGGCAAACTGGACGCCTCAGGCATTTACGGGTCAGATGTTCAAGCTCGGTGCAAAGCACGTACCGCCTCCGGCGGGAATGCCGTCACCGGTGCTCTGGGGATCGGAGGAAACTGTTCGCGAACGTCTTGCAGACGGCATCGCCGATCTTCAAATGGTTCGTCGAAAGATCGATTTTACCTATCCGTTCGGCTCGGCAGAAGTTGTCGAACATTTCCGAAAATATTTCGGCCCGACGCATAAGGCTTTCGAATCGCTCGATGCAGCAGGACAGGATGCGTTACGGAAAGACCTTATTGAGCTTTGGACTGAACACAATCAGGCGACAGACGGCACAACCCGAGTCGAATCGGAATACCTGGAGGTCAAAGCGATCCGGGCATGATGGCGTGTCAGTAGCCTGCACGTAAGTAAGGGCTTTGGTTCCGGCAGAAAAGCAAATCACTTCTGCGAGCCAGGAAACTGACGCGAAAGTCAGAAGTTTCTAAACAACCGGCGTTGAAGCACTTCCGCCTGCAATAAATGGCGGGCTAGTACGAATGCGCTTTAACAACAACAAAAAACAATAGGAGATAAATAAAAATGAACTACATATCAAAAGCCAGATTATTTCTGACCATAGCAATTTTACTTTGCGTTCAGACATTCGCATGGGCGCAAAACGATGATACGGCTGATAAGACCGTGTCGGGAGAGAACGTCATTTTGCAATGGAACCGCGTATTGAAGGAAACCATAAGCACTCCCGGACAGCACCCGGCGACCATTTTCCCTGTGCGAAGTTTTGCAATGATGCACGCGGCGATGTTTGATGCGGTCAATTCGATCGACGGCACTTTTACGCCTTATTTAACAGATGTTCCCGGCAGCCGGAGAGCTTCAAAAGAAGCCGCAGCCGCGAAAGCCGCACACGATGTCTTAGTCTCTTTATATCCGACGCGACAAGCTGTATTTGCAACTGAGTTATCCAACTCTTTGAGCCGAATTTCGTGGGTTCGTGCGTTTCAGGGCATCAGAGTCGGTGAAATTGTTGCGGAACGATTGTTGGCGGCTCGTGCGAACGACGGTTGGAGCGTGCCTCCTCCGCCATACGTCCTGCCGCCAACTCCCGGCAATTGGCAGCCGGCCCCTGCCCCCGCGGGCTTTACGCAATTTCCGGCAGTCATTCCGTTTGCTATAACTTCAGCAACGCAATTTGCACCGAATCCTCCGCCCGCGATGACGAGTGCGGAATACACTGCAGCTTTCAACGAAATCAAAGAGATCGGTTCGACAACCAGCACAACGCGTACCGCAGACCAAACGAAGGTCGCGCAGTTGTGGGCCAACGTTAACACTCCGACGACAGTCTGGTTTGTTTGGAATAACGTTGCCAAGAGCGTAGCCGTCGAGCAAAACAACACAACCGTGGAAAATGCGCGTCTGTTTGCACTGATAAACATTTCCTTTCACGACGCGTTGCAAACCACGATGGCGAGCAAGTTCGTTCACGGCTTATGGAGGCCGGTAACGGCGATTCGCAGGGCAGACGAAGACGGCAATCCGAATACCGCGCAGGATGTGAACTGGACATCGCTAATCGGAAACCCGCCTTATCCGACATACGCGGGAAACCATGCGGCTATCGGCACTTCGCAGGCAACGATTCTTGCGCTGTTTTTCGGGCGCGACGACATTCGCTTTCAACACACATGGGATGGTCCGGGTGGCGCTACGCGGTCGTACGCAGGTTTTAATGCGATGGCGAACGAAGAGAAGCGAAGCCGAGTCTATGGCGGAATTCACTTCACATTCGATCAAATCGCTGGTCAGTCGGCCGGTCGAAATGTCGCAAATTACGTTTTTCAAAATGTTATGAAACCACGCCGATGCGATCGTTAGGCAAGTATTCACGGTCGCATATCAGAGAATTCGAAAAATACATAGGAGAATAATTATGAACTTCAAAAAACTACAATTAACAGCCGCGTTTGCGGCCTTGCTCGCTGTCGCAAATTTATCGGCGGCATCAAACGATGACAACCTTCATACACCCGATCTACCGCCGAGCTGCGCTGAATTGCAAGTTCCAGCAGGTCACAAGCTGGCGTTTCGCACCTACGCGATCGGCGTTCAGCTGTACCGCTGGAACGGTACGGCGTGGGCTTTTGTCGCTCCGATAGCGAATCTCTACGCGAGTCCCGATTTTCGCGGACGTGTCGGCTATCACTACGCAGGCCCAACGTGGGAAGGATTGGGCGGAAGCAGCGTTGTCGGCCGACGCGTCGCGGGCTGCTCGGTCGATCCGACAGCCATCGATTGGCTGCTGCTTGAGGCAGTCTCAAACGAAGGCCCGGGCATTTTCAGAAGGGTGACATATATCCAGCGAGTGAACACCGCTGCGGGCAGAGCACCCGGCACGCCCGGAGCATTTGTCGGAGCCGAGGCAAGAGTGCCCTATACCACGGAGTACTACTTTTATCGTGCAGAAAACTGATCTTGAATCAGTGCAATTCAATCGTTGTCTTCTTGCGATGCGTCTTTCTTTTCTAAAGCTCTGAGCCTCCGGGCAAATTCGCCGAGCTTTCGATAAGCGGCGGTTGAACGCAGCCAGTCTTTGTTATCAAAGCCGGGTATGCCGGAGATGACTTTACCGGGCTCGACGTCGTGGCTGGTCGCCGATTTGGCGGTCAGCACGGCGTCGTCCCCTACTTTTAAGTGGCCGGCGATGCCGACCTGACCCGCAAGAATAACCCGCTTGCCGATGACCGAGCTTCCTGCCAGACCTGTTTGGGAACATATCAACGCGTCTTCATTGACCGTGCATGAGTGGCCGATCTGGACGAGGTTGTCGATCTTCGCGCCGTATTTAATGCGTGTTTCCCCGACGGAGGCGCTGTCGATAGCGGTGTTTGCCCCTATCTCTACTTCGTCTTCCAAAACCACGCGGCCTGTCTGCGGAATCTTCAACCAGCGGTTTTCTTCATCTTTTGCGTATCCAAAGCCGTCCGAACCTATCGTCGTGTTGTTGTGAATAATACAGTTGTGGCCAATCTCACAATTTTCACGAATTGAGACACCAGAATGAATGACCGAGCCTTCGCCGATCAGAACGCCATCGTAGATAGTTGCGTTCGGAAAGATTTTCACGCCGCTCTCTATCTTGCAATTTCTTCCTATGACAACATTTGCGTGAATTTCGACGCCATCGGCGATCAAAGCGGTTGGATCGATGACAGCGGTTGGGTGTATTGAAGGTTCAATGGGCTTTTCAGGGTGAAACAAACGCAAAGCACGGGTATAGGCCAGATATGAATCTTTAGCACGCACAACGGCGATGTCCAGGCGCTCTAGTTTTACTGAATCGTTCAAAAAGATCGCATCCGCCTTCGTCTCATTTATTTGCAAGGCATATTTCGGATTTGCAAGAAAGGTGATCGCGCCAGCACCGGCTATATCTAGCCCGGCAGCGGTAATTATCTCCAGATTTTGATCGCCGCGTTCGATAACGGAACCCGTGGCTTTGGCAAGTTCGGAAAGTTTCATAAGAATATCCTTGAAAAAAACGCCGTGGATATGTAACACTATTTTTAACAGACAACTTTCCCCAAGCAAAGCGCCTAACTTTGTTGCCCCCAAGCAGTAAATATCTTTTATAGAATCGGGAGTATTACCAGGAATGAACGAAAAGGCACTAAACCCGTCCCTAAAAAAGCATTCAATTGATGATTATATGATGGCAGAAAGACAGAATTCATCGAAAAGCGAGTATTTGAACGGCCGTGTTATCGGCCGGGCAGGATCGAATCGTTCGCACAATCTGATAGTTTCGAATACCGCGATTGGAATCGGCAGCCGCATGCACGGCCATAAGTGTGAAATTTATATCAGCGATATGCGGGTCAAGCTAAGGAACAATTTCATATGCTACCCGGATATTGTAATCGTCAGCAGCGAACCGAATTTTGCCGATCAAAACAATGATCTGCTTTTAAACCCGACACTTATCATCGAGATATTTTCGAACGAGACGAATACATCAGATAAGACAAAAAAACTCGAGAGCTTTCTTGAAATGGGCAGCATAAAGGAATGCCTGTTGGTAAAAGAGGACGAGATGCGCATAGAGCATTACGCCCGTCAGAACCAGAAACAATGGATATACAGGATCTATAACGAACGCGACGACGTCGTTTCGCTTGATTCCATCAACTGCAAAATCTCGCTGCAGGAGGTTTATGCGCAGATCAAGTTCAGACAGGCGGAATTGAGTTCGAAAGCAGTTAATTAAAGAGATCTGATTTTTTCTAAATTAGCCTGCTTAAATCAACGTTCGGCAGGCTCTTTTCTTTTCGAACAAACTACATCAGATTTATAGGATCGATCTCGATATTAACTATCCGTTTATCGCAGCCTCTCGTTTCGGCCTCTGCAATGCCTTTATCTATGGTTGAGCGGAGAGCTTTACGATTTGGTGATTTCAGTATTATCTGATAGCGGTATTCGTTCTTCAATTTTGAGATCGATGCTGGAGCCGGGCCAAGCACGCGAACGGTCTTGTCAGCATTTGCCCGGTCAAGCGATTCACGAAGAAGTTTTGCACTCTTCAGTGCATAATTCCGGTCGCGGTGCTTGATCAGAATAGACGCGAGCACAACCAACGGCGGATAACTCAACCGCTGCCGGTAGCGAATCTCTTCTTCATAAAAACCCTCGAAATCCTGTTCGGCAGCGTGGCGTAAAACATAATGCTCTGGATAATATGTCTGTATCAGAACGCGTCCGGGCAGACCGCCGCGTCCTGCACGCCCTGCGACCTGTGTCAGCAGTTGAAAAGTTCGCTCCGCCGAACGCAGATCGGGCAGCCCCAAGCCGATATCCACCGAAATTACTCCGACGAGCGTTACGCTATGAAAATCGTGTCCCTTGGCAAGCATCTGTGTCCCGACCAGCATATCTATCTCGCCTTTGTCGAAAGCGAGAAGCGTCTTTGTCATTTCGCCTTTGCGGCTCATCGTGTCGCGGTCGATGCGGGCGATTCTTAGATGCGAAAATCGCTTGCGCAAAAGCTCCTCGACCTGCTCCGTCCCCTGACCAATAAAGTACAAATATTCGCTTTCGCAAAACGGACATGCTTTCGGCGTTTTTACGGTGTAATTACAGTAATGGCATACGAGGCGGTTGTCGCCGCGATGATACGTCATTGTGATGTCGCAGTTTTTGCATCGAAGGCTCTCGCCGCATGTACGGCACATGACAAAGGAAGAAAACCCACGGCGATTAAGGAGAATAATGGATTGCTCGCCTTTCGAATGAGTTTCTTCGATCGCGTCGGAGAGTTTTGATGATAGAACGACTTCCTTACCTGCTTTGCGAAAAACTTCACGCATATCGATCAGTTCCGCCTTAGCCATCGGCCGGCCTCCAATCCGGTTTTGCAATTGCAGATATTGATATTTCCCGGATTGGGCGTTGTGGAACGATTCTAATGCTGGTGTTGCCGAGCCGAGAATTACCGGAACGCCGGCAGAATTTGCCCGCATTACGGCAACATCGCGTGCGTGGTAGAAAGGCGATTCATTCTGGCGATAGGAACCGTCGTGTTCTTCGTCAACGATCACCAGTCCGAGGCCGCGCAGCGGAGCAAACACGGCTGAACGCGTTCCAATGGCAATCCTGGCAGTACCGGAGCGTATCCGCCTCCATTCGTCGAAACGTTCGCCCGGCCCCAGATTGGAGTGCAGTATCGCCACCTCTTCGCCAAAAACGGCCCGCAAACGCCGCGAGAAGATCGGCGTCAAAGCTATCTCAGGGACAAGCATTAACGACGAAAGACCTTTGTCCAAAGCCGCCTGCATTGCTCGAATATAAATCTCGGTTTTACCGCTCCCGGTTACGCCGTGCAAGAGAAATGCCTTGTATGCTTTGGAATCGAGAGTTTTTTCGATCTCGCCCAGTACAAACTTTTGCTCCGTGTTAAGCTGTATCTTTTGCAGTTCCGGCAAGACGACATCGTTTAACGGGTCTCGAAAAACTTCTTGCGTAGACACTTCTATCAAGCCGCGTTTTGCAAGAGTATTGATCGGCGAAGCTCCGGTTTCGGCTAATTCAAGAAGTTCGGTAAACAGCATTTCGCCGCCGTTTGCCGAAAGAGTATCGAGTATTTTTTGTTGAGCATCGGTAAGCGGTTTTGATTCGCCGGACGCGGTAGCGCCTATCAATTTGACCGCTTTGCGGAGTTTCGGTTTTACCTTCGCAGTAATGCTTTGAGATCGAACTGAAACGTATTCGGCTGCCGTCAGTTCACGCAAAACTCTCCGAAATGCTGCATCGCCAAATACTCGCTCAAGGTTTTTCTGCGTTGTCTCGCCGTTTTCCGTGAGAAAACTCAAAACTTCCCACTTAACGCCTTTTTTCCCGGCAGCTTCGAACAACGCCAAGCGTCCCGATTCGGTTAACGCAAAGATATTTTCCGAGACGGCATTTATGCCGGCGGGAAGAGACGCCTTTAACACTTCGCCCCACGATGCAGCGTAATAATCGGCAGTCCATTTTGTAAGTTCCAGTACTTCTTCGGTAACTAGCGGGTCTTCGTCAAGAAGTTCGATTACATCTTTTATCTGCGATTCGTCGATGTCGCCGTGAGGTTCAAAGACTGAGTGGAACGCCGCGGCATAACCGGTAAGCCTTCGTTTGCCAAACGGAACCAGAAGCCGCGCTCCCAGCCGTACAATCTCACGAAAGCTGTAAGGAAGGCGATATGTAAAGGTGCGTCGTAGAGGCAAGGGAAGGGCGACCTCGACGAATTGAGGTATCTGCGGGTTGTTTTCGTCGGTGTCGGACATTTCGGCTTGAATCTTCGAAATGATAACCTATTGGAACTTTTAACAGAAATTGTTGTCTAAACAGCAGGGAATTATGGACACGCTTTTGCAGCAGAACGAAAAGCCGAAAGGCATAAATAAAGGGTACGTAATTGGCGGCGTGATCGGCGTGATTCTGATAGGCGCGCTGATCGGACTTGTATTGCTTCGCCCGTCTATGGAAGATCAGATGACGGCCATTCTGGAAGGTTCCTTCCGAGAGGGGGCGCCGGAGCTCGCATTAATAACCAAAGACATTATCATCTCGACTGACGACAAAACGGTCGAATCGCCCAACGCATTCGGCTCGATCTCGATGTACATCGTCGGGAGGGTAAAGAATAGAGGCACCAGGGTTATCAACGGCCTTGAGGTAAACGTTGCCGTGATCGACCAGTTCAATCAGGTAGTAAAGGAAAAACGCGTTCTGGTGGTTCCGACACAGCAGGCATTGCTCGAACCTGGCGACGTTATTCCGATAACGCTCTCGCTCGACGGGTTCAAGAAGAACGACGACCGCGCGAACATTCGTTGGAAGGTGACGGCTATTCGAGTTGCGAATTAGTTTGTGATTGACGCGGATTATAACGGTTCAGCAGTTTGCTCGACAAAAAGTTCTTCCAGCGACCTGCGAACCGGCTGAACCGAAACCAGCCGCCCGCCAATGGCATTCACAGCCCGTAAAACGCTTTCAACGTCTTTGTCGTCGCTCACGTACACGACGGCGCCGCCGGGTTTTGGTGCCGTTTCAGCACCGCTGATTTTCAAAACCTCCGGCTCCAACGATTCGGGCGAAGCGCCGCTGACGAGAATTTCAAAACTTTGCTTCTCGTTAGATTTTGCAAGCAGATCCGCCAGGTTTCCGGTTGCTGCAAGACGGCCTTTTCTAAGGATCGCAACCTCGTCGCACAGCGCCTCAACGTCCGAAAGTATATGCGTTGACATAAAAACAGTGGTGCCTTTTTCGCGGAGGCCGGCGATCAGTTCGCGGACTTCGCGGCGGCCGATCGGGTCGAGACCGCTCATCGGTTCGTCCAGAAAAACCATCTCAGGGTCGTTTATCAGCGATTGAGCAAGCCCGACGCGCTGAAGCATTCCCTTCGAAAATTTTCGCAACTGCTTGTTCCAATCCTTTTCATCCAGCCCGACTTTGGTCAGGAGTTCCCCCGATCTTGTCTTGCAGGTCGAAGCGTCTATTCCGAAAAGCTCCCCGAAGTAATTCATCAATTCGGCGGCGGTCAAATAGTCATAAAAATACGGATTTTCGGGACAGTAGCCGATTGAGTGGTGCATTTGTACATCGGATATATTGCGGCCGAGAATTTTTGCGGTTCCGCCTGTCGGATAGAGCAAACTCATCAATATCTTGATCGTGGTCGTTTTACCGGCTCCGTTGCCGCCGAGAAATCCAAAGATCTGGCCGCGATTAACACTTAGGCTCAGATCGTCCAGAGCACGAACCTTTTTCTTTTTCCAGAATCCGGTTTCGTAGTCTTTGGAGAGGTTATTTATTTCTAATATAAAGCTCATACATCTATTGTTTAGGAAGTTTTGTAAGCTTTTTATCAAGCGAAATTTCACATTTCTCGCGGTTTAATAAATAAGGCGCGCCGCTCGGGTCGGCAAGGTTACCGGCCGCGTCCAGATGAAAACTCCCGCCATTGGGAAGTTTGACGGATTGCAGCACCGGGATTATTTCCCGCAAATTTTGTGGACACTGGCCTTTCGCTGCTGCCGATGTTTTTAGCGCGGCATTTATCGCGTCGCGTTCGTCAAAGAAATCAAGTTCCATCAGACGAAGTTCGGCAGTTTTTCTGGCCTGTTGGTCCTGTGATTCGTCAAGCATTTGCTGGTACATTGAACGGGCGGTTTCACGGCTTCCGCCGCGATTTATCATAGTAGCGGCCATCATTTTCATAAACGGAGCCGCATCTTTTATCCTGGAGCCGCGCTCGTAAACCTCAGCGGCTTTTTTGTAGTCTTTGAGCCGCCAGTAAATGTAACCGAGATACTGGTAAAGCCGCCATTGTTCGGGGTTGTTTGCAATCCCTTTCTCGGTAAACTGAATGGCTTTTTCGGAGTCTATTGCAGGTAAGACTATAGCTCCATATGAATATGCTGCCATGAAGTGCGGGTCCAGGTCGGTTGCGTTATCAAGATATGGATAAAGAAGTCCCGGTTTGAGAGAACGCAGGTCTTCAACATTGATAAAGTCCGAGTCGCTTTTCTCTATCTTTTTTCCAAGGTATTGCAGTGACTGCATCCAATACCAGTCGGCAAGCAAGCCTTCGGCTCCGAGGGCATACCCTTTCAGCCGTTTTCCCTGCAGGGCAAGGTCCGAATCTTCGTAATCGTCAGGTAATTCTATGCGATTGCCTTCGAGAAAATTACTGATGAATAAAAGCAGGACAAAACCCGCACATATACATAATGCGGGGAGGATCAATTTTCTAACTTCGTATTTCATCGAGAAGTAGTTTTCCAGATCAGCAGAGTTACTTAAAATTTCTTCGGCGAAAAATCATTATTGAAATCGTCAGAAGAATTCCGACATAGACCATGCAGTAGAGAAAAGCACCCCAGATCATTGGGCCGCTGGGCGACAACCCGTAAGCGGACTCGGTTCTAAAGCTAAAATGCGAAAGGTTCGGAAGCAAATAGTAAATGAATTCGAATATGTACGTTGCCGATTGCGAGCCGATGGCGGCGGCCAGGTCGCGAAGCGATGAGCTTAGATGGCCGATAACAAAAACAAGGAACGTAAGAAGACCAGAAAGAGCCGGCGTCGAGAAAGATGAAAAAAGTATCGCAACCGCCGTTAAAATTGTCAGCTCCAGAAAGATCAGCAGTATGCCGCCCCAAATAGTAAAGGCAAGCGAGCCACCGCCGACATACAGAAGCGCGAGGGAAACGCCAATGCCCATTACTATAATATTGACGAGCAAGGTCAGGCAGAGACCCAGGTATTTGCCGATAACAAACGTTGTACGCGTCACCGGTTTTGCAAAGATCGCGTAGACGGTGCGTTTCTCGATTTCCTTGGAAACAAGCCCTGTCCCGACGAAAATGGAGATAAAGACGCCGAAAAGCAGCATCGCGTTCAACCCGATATTGACGATCGTTCTCGCTTCATGCCCGGCGGTCAGCTCGCCAAGAAGTATTGCACACGCCGTTATCACCAGCACAAAAAGAACCAAATTGTACAGAACCTTGTCCCGGACTGCCTCACGGAACGCATGCCTTGAAATTACGGCGACCTGACGAAACGATCTAGTTGTCTCCATCGGAAAATGTAAAAAATATAAGAATTGATTTTTGAGGAACGCGGCCTGCAAGAATGCCAAAGCTATAATAACATTAAATACCAGTCCTTATTTTAAAAAAGAAAGCAGGGAACAATTTTCTTTGTTCCCCGCAGTAAATAGCTCGTTAGAGCGTTATGGTTAGTTGCTCAACGGACCAGCAGGTGCAACCAGGGCTACCATAGCTGCTTCATCAGCAAACTGTGCAGCTATCGTGGCAGCGGTCGGATCCTGATAGATAACGCCCGGAGTGGCAACGCCAAAGCGGCGTGTTCCCGTCTGCGTAAGGCCGCTTCCCGATGATGGGATCGTCGAATAGAAGAAGGTCGCAGGAGTGGCAGCAGCGGCAACCGTGCGTCCGCCTACAAATACGTAATTGCTCTTCGTTCCGTTAGCCAAAACTGCATCGATAAGACGCGGGCCAAGGCCTACGCCTGCTGCTCCGTCCGGTCCGAGATCTGTCAAAGCTGCAGTTGTACCGGCACCGACTGCGCCAGCAAAGTTACCGGCACCGTTTGTTGCCGAATATGTCATCTGTGCTCCGTGCAATGTACGCAAGGAGGAAATAGCTGAACCTTCGTTAGCCGAGCGGCGTGCCGCCAGCAGGTTCGGGATAGCGATCGCTGCGATAATACCGATGATAACAACAACGATCAAAAGTTCGATCAAAGAGAAACCTTTCTGATTTTTCATTTCTAATTCACAATCTCCTAAAGTTTATAGTTCAAGACTCTATCTACCTTTCCCAGGCACGGTAACTATTACAAGACCTGTGCCAAAGGGAGTTCATGGAGTTGATAGAGTGCGAAGCCGTTGTGAACAAAGAATTTATTGGTTTTATCCTGGTATTGCGAATGGCGGTACATTGGTTCTCGTAACTTGTCAAAAAGGGCGTTATTAACAGATTTTGGTAAAGGTACGATGACAAAAAATGTCATAAGGGAAGCAACATTTAACGTAAGAAAAAATGCATCTGGAGGTTTTGCGAAGGTGTTGACAAAGGACCATCGTCATTCTAGAGACTTCATCAAGCGAATTGTATCACTAGCGTTGCGTTAAAAGTCGAATAAAGTCAATTGGTTACGGTCATGTTCTTTGAAAATTTGTAGATTAGGATGTTGAAGCATAGTATTTATCGGAGTTTTGTCAAAAATGTTGATACTCAGGATCTGTAGGATTTCGTAGAGAGAAAGCTTCAGGTCGAGTTTCTTTTTGACGATGGCAACGAAGATATAGACAGAGACGGCGATCCAGATTTGGGATTTGACGGCGGTTGCCGATTGGCCCCAGAAGGACTTTATTTTCAGATGTTGTTTTATCCATTTGAAGAAAAGCTCGATCTGCCATCGGTGTTTATAGAGCCTTGGCGATCTCAAGCGGTTCAAGGTCGAAGTTGTTTGTCAGAAAGACAAAAGTTCGATCCTGATCTGCGTCGTGGAATTTGATTCTTCTAAGGTTATCAGGATAACGCTGCGAAGAATAGAAGCCGGCGAGGCGGATCATTTGATCGCAGATAACACCAGTTTTTCTGTCAACGGGTCGAGAATACAAACGCTTGAAATCAAGATTTCTCAAAGCACGAGTAATGAAAAAAGCACGTGCCTGAGTAATGTTGTAAAGGCGCTTGAAGTCTTTGTATCCGCGATCCATTATGTAGAACCCGTCCGGCTCGAAATCGATCAGGTCGAGGACGTTCACATCGTGAACTCGTCCTGTAGTTATCGATATAAAACACGGCATCGAGTTTTTCAGGTCAAGCTGAACATGCAGCTATACGGCCGCTTTCGCACGTCGGAAATGTGCCCATGCGTAAACGTTCAGACAGAGGTCGATGACAGTCGAATCGATGGCAAAAACATTCTGTTTGAGTGCAACCTCAAGTTGACTGTCACTGCCGTACAAACGTCGTGCCTCGTCGATCAGGACAAGTGCAAAATCGGCAAATATCCGCCAGTCTCTGTTCTCATTCGCTCTTGAAAGCGTGGACTTTATGACTTCGCTTCCAATGCCCATGTGATACAGTTTCGACTTGTTTGAGTTTAGGCAAAGCACCGTGTCGCTCAAACTTTCACGATGCGTCATCTGCCCGAACGCCATGCACAAAAATTGCTTCCAACAACTAAATTGCCGGACGCGGCTGTTGCCGTCATATCGAGCACCACTTCGCTCAAAATCGTGATGATCGATAAACGACATGATCTGAGAAAATACATGCTTGCCTTCGTTCATGCAAAACGAAGTCTCGCCAGTTTGCCTTTCTCATTTCAAATCGTCCAAAATCAAAACAAGGCTTAACTCCTTATCTATAAATATTTTCAAAGAACCATTTAAAACCTTAACGCAACACTAGTGGCTAAATATGACTATTTACTGAACGTTGCTAATTCACTTAATACTAAATTTGTTTTGTCGAAGAGTATTCACGGCACGGTCGCCATGTAATCAACCAACCATTGAGGCGGCCCTTGAAGTTCGGCGATGAGCGCAGTTTTGAATCCCTTGGTAGAAGCGTGTGCCGGCCATTTCGATTTGTTGCCGGACCACCAATCAATGTGAATGTGGTTCTTGTGCGCCTCGCCAAGCTTCTTGGATGTCGGGTTTTTCTTCAACATTCCCTTCGGCCCGCCGAATGGCGGCATGCCTGGGATATGAAAGTACGACGGCTTTCCGTTATTCCAATCCACGTAAATAAGATCGGCCCAACGCATTTGACTATGTAGTTTTACTACGGCGGCAATTATATCGTCAGCAATCGATTTTTCTACGATGTCACGGCTGTCCAGCATTATGTCCATCGCGAGTCCGGCCGTGTGGCGCGATCCGTCGTCGCGTACCGTCCCAATTTTGCTTGAATCGGCGGCGAGCCACGACACGCCGGCCAATAAGGCTTCCTTCAACTCCTTTATCGCCGGACATTCCGAAGTAACTCCTCCGGCCCATTCGCCCATAACTGCTACTCCTAGAATAAATATAAATACCTCATGAATCAATAAACGTCGTTATAATTTCGGACTGTAAGATTGCTGACAACTTGTTAGCGATGCTATACCACCACCTACAAGCCTGACTCTTTTAACATAGTGACGAGGACGCTTGAAAGTTTTTGCGAAACTTTAAAAATCATGATTCGAACCCAGATTGTTGCTTTCAGGATATGTGTATAACTCTTTGTTTAAATACGTTTGGCGTTGTGCATGGTTTTGATAATCATCCAATATCCACGTACTATCGACTCAAAACTAATTTGCATGGTCATGCTTGAAGCTTGAAAGTAAAGGAAATACTGAAAAACGTACAGATCGAAGTCGCGACCGAAACGTTTACAATTGTTTCACTTCATCACGAGGATTGGAAACATCTGCTCCAATCTCCCGAGCTTAGCCCGCGCATGACAACGCCGTTCATGATTTTCATGGACAAGAATGAGGTGACGTTGCTGCTGGACGATGTGGATTTCGGGACGATTCGTCATTCGATTCGGGATGCAAAGGTCGAAAGTGGTTTTCGGATGCTGACGTTCGACACGATTATCGATTTCGCCGTGGTAGGTTTTATGGCAGAGGTTTCTCGGATACTTGCCGAGGCGGGAGTTTCTATTGTAGCGTTGTCGGCATTTTCGCGCGATCATTTGCTGGTGAAACAAAACGATCTTTCGACGGCACTAAAGGCTCTTGGACCGCATGTTTCAGGGGTTTGTTAATCGAAACGTACAAAAACACCTTTATTGTACTTTATTGTAGTTGTATAGAATTATTTTGAGCAATGAATTGGAAAGATAAAATTGTGTTCCTTACCGGAGCGTCGAGTGGTATTGGCGAGGGCTTGGCGATCGCATTGGCGAAACGCGGCGCCGTTATCGGCCTCGTCGCCCGCCGGAAAGACTTGCTTGACGATCTGGCCGAGCGATGTCGAGATGCAGGTGGTCAGGCGAGAGTCTTTGCGGTCGATGTCACCGATGCAGAAGCCGTAGCTGGTGCTGCCAAAGTGATGAGAAGCGAGTTCGGTCACATAGACATCATGATCGCAAATGCGGGAATAGGCGGCAATGACGCCGAGACGCGAGCTTATACACCCGATGCGGTAAAGAAAGTTATCGACATTAATTTACTGGGTGCCGTGAATTCCGTTTTTGCCGTCGTGCCGCATATGATTGAGCACGGTTCAGGGCATTTGGTAGCGATCTCAAGCCTCGCAGGTTTTCGCGGTCTGCCAAAATCTGCGGCGTACTCTGCAAGCAAAGCGGGCATGACCGCGTTTTTTGAAAGCGTCCGGCTGGACAATCTGGACATAGGGATCGATGTAACCATAATCCAGCCAGGATTTATCAAAACGCCGCTCACCTCTGGCCGCTCGAACAAAATGCCATTTCTTATGGAACTCGAAGACGCAATTCCTAAATTTATCTCTGCGATCGAAAAGAAAAAAAAGTTTGCAGCTTTCCCATGGCAGCTTGCAACCATAGTCCGTGCCGGACGAATTTTTCCCGCATGGCTATATGACCGCGTAGCCGGCAAAGCCAGATTCCGCGAATAGCATCCGCTCGCCGATAATTGTATAATTTCCTTTTTCGTGTACCACACTTCGGTTCGTCTCCCCGCCAAATATGGATCTAATACAAGCTATTATTCTCGGGATCGTTCAAGGTTTGACCGAGTTTATCCCGATAAGTTCGACCGCTCATCTTGTATTCGCAAGCCGATGGACAAATCTTTATAACGGCAACGCCGACCAGATAACGGCGACTATGGCGGTGATCCAGCTAGGAACATTGGCGGCGGTCTTCGTATATTTCGCCTCTGATATTTGGAGTATCGCCTCCGCTTTTTTGCGTGACCATTGGGCGCTCGTCTCGGGTAAACGCGGCATGAGATTTTCGGGCACGGACGGCGTACGGCCCATTTGGCTTTCGGACGAAGCGTGGCTCGGGTGGCTGATAATTCTTGGTTCGATTCCGATAGGCACTGTCGGCATTATTTTTAAGGATTTTATCGAAGGCGAAGGAACCAAAAATCTGTGGATCATCGCCACAATGCTCATAGTGATTGCGTTGCTTCTCGCCGTCGCCGAGTTTGTTGGGAAGCAGCGAAAAGACATAAGACATCTTGGGATAGTCGATGCCGTAGTCGTCGGGTTCGCACAGGTCTTGGCTTTGATGCCCGGAGCAAGCCGTTCTGGCTCGACGATCATGGGTGGCCTCTTCGCGGGACAGAAGCGCGAGACGGCCGCTAGATTTTCGTTTCTTCTTTCGATTCCTGCGATCAGCGCGAGCGGCCTTTTAGAGTTGCGGGAGGCAATTCATATTCTGCCAAGCGAGAGTTTCGTACCTTTGGTCGTCGGAACTATAGTTTCCGGGATCTTCGGATATCTCTCGATCTGGTTTCTTATCGCATTCCTGCGTAAAAACACGACAACGATATTCATTGTCTACCGTTTACTCCTCGGTTCGGTCATTCTGGTTCTGCTGTGGCAAGGAGTTTTGAGCGCTAAAGTCTAGATGCAAAAACGTTGGGTCATTCAAAAACACGATCACGAAGCTGCGAATCGGCTTGCGGCTGCTTTGAATGTAAAACCGTTGACGGCAGCATTGCTAATGTCCCGCGGTCACGACGATGAAGAAAAAGCCCGAAAGTTCCTGAATCCGAGTTACGAGCATCTTCACGAACCGATGCATCTTAGAGGGATGTCCAAGGCGGTCGAACGCATTTCAAAAGCAATTGAAGAAAACGAAAAGATCCTCGTTTGGGGCGATTACGATGTTGACGGCACGACCGGGACAACGCTGCTTAGAAAAGCACTCGCGTTGCTTGGAGCCCAAACGAGCTTTCACGTGCCGAATCGGTTTACCGAAGGGTATGGGGTCAATATTCCGACACTTGAAATTGCAAAAGCCGATGGCGTAAGTCTTGTTATTACAGTCGATTGCGGCATTCGAAGCTTTGAACCACTTACGTGGGCTAAGGAAAACGGATTGGAAGTGATCGTAACCGATCATCATTTATCCGATGAGGAAAAAGGAAATCCCCCGGCCTTTGCGGTGGTAAACCCAAACCAACCAGGCTGCGAATATCCGGACAAAAATCTCGCCGGTGTCGGTGTGGCGTTCAAGCTTGCCCACGCGTTACTCCGAGAGCACGGAATGGCCGAACACGTGAATGATTTTTTGAAGATTACCGCGATCGGAACCGTCGCTGACATAATGCAGCTGAGGGGTGAGAACCGGGCGATAGTTGCGCTCGGCTTGCGCGATCTTACGAATACAAAGAACTACGGACTTAAAGCCTTGATGGAAGTCGCGGATTGCCGGTCGGATATGACGAGCTATCATATAGGTTTTCGGATCGCCCCGCGAATAAACGCCGCCGGCAGAATGGACGTTGCCAGGCATGTGGTAGAGCTTTTCGAAACCGAAGATTTCAATGAAGCAAGAAAGCTGGCCGGGATACTCGAAAGCCGGAACCGCGAACGGCAAAAAGTTCAGCAAGAGATCACAGAACTCGCTCTATTTGAAACAAAAGACATTGGAAAACAAAAATTCGTTGTTGTCTCCGGCGAAGGCTGGCATCGAGGTGTTATAGGATTGGCTGCATCTCGGATAGCGGAACGTCTGTATCGCCCGACCATTGTACTATCTACTGAGAACGGCGTTGCTCATGGCAGTGCCCGGAGTATAGCGAATTTTCATTTGCTTCACGCTTTGGATTCTTGCTCCGGTCTATTCGAACAGTTCGGCGGACATGCAGCGGCCGCAGGAATGAAGTTGCAAACACAAAATATCGACAAACTGCGAATCAAGCTTAACGAGTATGCGACAGATTTGCTTTCCGAGGACGATCTCGTCCCAGTTCTTAAGATCGACGCCCATGTTTCTTCGCATACGCTTGACCTGCAAATGCTTGACGAACTCCATCGGTTAGAGCCGTTCGGTGCAGGGAATCCGAAACCAATATTTGTAACAAAAGACCTGTTTTTACGCAAGGAACCGTTCGTGATGAAAGACAAGCACCTAAAACTTCAGCTTGCCGACAGAGAAGGAAAGGGTTTCGAAGCTGTTTGGTGGGATGGCGTCGAACGATCAAAGGGGCGAACCCTGAGTGCTGATTCCGTCATCGAATTAGCTTACACGGCCGAGGCCAATACATGGCAGGGAAATACCCGCTTGCAGCTTGTGGTAGAAGACCTCAGAGAACATAATTAATTAGTGTCCGAAACTAAAACACAAAACATACAGGGTCTGAAAATGTGGGCAAAGCTGCCAGGCTATTTTCGCGTCGCCGCGATCGGCGTGCTCGTATTGACCGTATTGGGAATCGGTATAGGGTTTTATCGCTCAAGCAAAGATCCGGCATTTCGGATGATCAGATTTCCAACCGAACTATCAAAGGATGTAGTTGCAACAGTAAATTCATACGAACGAAGGGAAATGGACGGTGAAGTCTTGAAGTATTACATCAAGGCCGACAAAGCGACGACGTTTGCCGACAACCATCAGGAAATGGAGAACGTTTACTTTCAAGTTTTCGATTCGGGAGGCCAGACGTTTGACGAAATTACAGCTCACAGAGCCGTGTATTTTACAGAGGAAAAAAAGAATTTAACTGATTATTTTGCCGGCTCCGTGAATATATCGACAAGCGATTCATTAAAGGTAATGACCGAACAGGTTACCTATAAGAAGGAAACTGAGGTTGCAACTGCAGATGAGCAAGTCGTTTTCGAGCGGTTGAATGTACGCGGTTCTTCATTCGGAGCAACAATAAAAGTTGCCGAGAAAAAACTCGAACTACTTAAAGACGTTCGAATAGTAACCACCGAGGGTAACGAAATTACCAGCACAGGTACATCGACGATCGAATCTGGCAATGCGATCTACGATCAATTCCAGGAAAAAATCGAACTGCGTGGCTCTATGCACGTTGTCTCGGTTTCCAGGAAACCCTACGGTGAGCAGACGATAGATGTCCGTGCCGGACGCTCCGATGTGTTTCTTTCCGCAAATAATGAAAAAAGCCGTGATCTAATGAAGCTGGAGCTTTTCGAAGATGTCCGGATCGATTCCCGCCAGACGGATGGAAAACCAACAACGATCAAAGCCCAGTATGCTCTTTACGATAAACCAGCCGACCGATTCGATCTCAAGAACTTCGTCAATATAATGACGATCGAGGACGAGAAACCTACCATCGCCACGGCAGACGCAGCTGTTTACGAACAAGCTGCCAGTAAAATAGCCCTGAATGGTAATTCTCAGATTACGCAGGGTGATGATCTTGTAAAGGGCGATTCGATTCTTGCCGACCTATTCCCAAGCCGCAAGCTAAAGCGAAGCATTGTTCGCGGAAATGCATACCTTCGACAGACATTGCCGGATCGCAGCACTGAAATTACGGCATCCGAAATGAATGCAAGTTTTGGTGAGGATCAGCAGTTTGTCCAGGCAAATTCAATCGGCCAAAGCATTGCTGTTCTTACCCCTGCGAACCCGACCGAGTATTCCAAGGTCACGATGTCTGCTCCGAAAGCCATCCACGTCCTCTTCAAAGGTTCCGGCCTTCTAGACAAAATGACGACAGAAGGCCGGACAACTATCAAGCTCGACGTGCCGGACAACGGAACGGATTCTACAAACAAACAGGTCACGGCGGATATAGTAAAAACGTTTTTTCACTCTGACGGAAAAAATCTCCAAAAAGCGGAAGCCGTAGGCAATGCCGAGCTTCTAGTCGAACCACACCGAGCAGCAGCCGAAAACTATAAAACAGTGATAAATGCACCGCGTTTCGACTGTGATTTTTTCCTGGTCGGAAACAATGCCAAAAGCTGTCTGGCATCAACCAAAACGAGAACCGTAAGAACGCCGACGGCTCAAACACCAGGCCGTGGGGTGCAAACGATTCTTGCTGATCGATTAAATGCAATCTTCAGCGAACAAACAAAAAATATCGAAAGCATGAACGCGACCGGCAATGCGAAATTCACCGAGCTGGACCGCAATGCGATCGCTTCCCAATTTACTTTTACGGCCAATGACGAAGTTGTAAGACTTCGCGGCGGAGAACCTGCGGCCTGGGATTCACAGGCCCGAGCAAAGGCCGGCGAGATCGATTGGGACACGAAAAACCGCAAATCGTTTTTACGCCGATTCGTCAGCACGACATATTACAGCCAGAAAACTACTGGAGGATCAACGCCATTCGGTGCAACGGATAAACCCGTATTTTTGACTTCGGACAACGCCGAGTTCGACCATTCGGCGGAAACCGCTGTTTATACCGGCCGGGCAAGAGGCTGGCAGGAAAATAATTATATTCGCGCAGAAAAGATCTACATTCGCCAGAGAGAAGCTCAAATGTCCGCAGAAGGATCAGTACAAAGTTTGCTTTATGACGCAAAACGAAATGAAAACGGAAAAGAAATCGATGTACCGGTTTTCGCTGCATCGCAGCGAATGAGCTATGACCGCAATTCACGCGTGCTTCGCTACGAACAGGATGTGGATATTCGGCAGGCAACCGATAGAATTGTTGGGGGCATATCGTTGGTTTATCTGAACGAAAAAAACGAGGTTGTTAGAACCGATGTGGAAAGCAACGTGGTCATTACCCAGCCGAACCGCCGTGCGACCGGTGATTTTGCCCAATATATTACAGCCGAAGAACGTGTGGTTCTTAGGGGAAACCCTGCTCGAGTCGACGACGCCGAGAACGGATCATCGCAAGGTGGCGAGCTGACTGTTTTTCTGAAAGATAATCGCGTGACCGGCGAGGGCCGGTCAAAACAAAATCCGAACGGACGCCTGCGATCGGTTTATAAGGTTAAGAATCAATAGTTTTTCGATAAATAGTGGAAACGGAAAATCAAAATCCCGATTCATCTAACGGATGGCACAAACGCACTTCGTCCGCCCTATCTGCAAACAACATACAGAAAACTTATGGGCGTCGGCGTGTTGTCGATGATGTGAGTGTCGAGGTAGCAGGCGGCGAAATTGTCGGTTTGCTCGGAGCAAATGGTGCCGGCAAGACTACGACATTTTACATGATCGTTGGCCTTGAACGCACCGAACACGGTTCGATCTCACTGGATGGACAGGACGTAACAAGCCTGCCGATGTATCTGCGCGCGCGCCTGGGATTGGGGTACCTGCCGCAAGAGCCGTCGATATTCCGCAAACTTACCGCCGAACAGAATATTCTTGCGGTACTGGAAACATTAAAAATATCGCGCGCGGAGAGATTCGAGCGCTTGGAAGAGCTGCTTGAGGAATTTGGCGTTACACATGTTCGACGAACACGTGGCGACGCGCTTTCGGGCGGCGAACGACGGCGAGTGGAAATCGCCCGCTGTCTTGCAACACGGCCGAAATATATTCTTCTTGACGAGCCGTTTGCGGGGATCGACCCACTGGCGATCGATGATATCCGCGAGATCATTCTCTACCTCCGAACGCAGGGAATCGGGATCCTGATAACCGACCACAACGTGAGGGAAACTCTTGGAATAACTGACAGGGCATACATTATGGCGGAAGGACATATCCTGAAAAGCGGAAAGCCGGACGATCTTGTCGCCGATGCGGATGTCCGTCGGCTTTATCTGGGTGAACGATTTGTAATGTGACTGCAATACTTTTCCCTTTCTTTCAAAAAGCAACTATAATTTAACGTGTCATCCCAATAAAACCGCGCATTTGTTGGGAGAGATTCAAGTACCCGTCGAATATGTCATCGCTGAGGTTAACAACTCAATTACAGCAGAAAATGATCCTTACGCCCCAGTTGCGTCAGAGGATAGAAATGCTGCAAATGACGTCGATGGAGCTGAACGAGCTTATCGAACAGGAACTCGTCGCAAACCCAGTACTCGAAGAGGTTCAGCCCGGCGAAGAAGTCCAGGAAATCGCCGACAATATCCTAGACCAAAACGCAAACGGCATGGACGAAGGTTTGTCGAACGGTCATGAATCTGTATCTCCGGAATTCCAACAGCCGAGCGGTGAGTTTGAAGCGGTCGTTCCGGAATTAACTTCTTTAAACGGATTCGAAGAATCTGCTCCGACAGACGAGCAAAGCGGCGACGATCCGCAGGGCGAGATGTCCGATGCGTTTGAGGAGATCGATTACGGCCGCGAATTCCAAGATTATCTCGACCCTGGCTATCGCACACAGGAAATAGAGTACAAGGACGACGCGCCGACGTTCGAACAGTTCCTGTCACATAAGCCGTCTCTGGGTGAGCATTTGGAATGGCAACTAGGAATGATGGATGTTTCTGATGCCGTTCATGAAGCTGCCCTTAATGTGATCGGCAACCTCGACGAAGACGGGCGTTTGACGACAAGCATTGACGACATTGCTACGCTTTCAAAATGTTCCGCTGAGACTGCTGAAGATGCCCGTCAGGTAATCCTATCTCTTGAACCGGTCGGGTGTGGAGCATCGGACGTAAAAGGGTGTTTGCTCGCCCAGCTAGCGGCAAACGGCCATGCCGACTCTCTGGCGGCCGAACTCGTGGCCTCTCACCTAGAGGATTTACAGCCTCATCGTCTTCAGCATCTGGCCAAACTGACGGGCCGCGGCGTGCATGAGCTTGACGATGAGATAAGCAAGATTCGCGTTCTCGACCCATATCCCGGCCGCCGTTACTCCTCGGATGATGCTATTTTTGTTGCGCCCGAAGTCTATGTCGAAAAAATAGACGAAGAATACGTTATCTACTTCACCGATGATGGAAGCCCGCGATTGCGGATCAGCCCGACATATCATCAGCTTCTCGATCAGAACGAAACTTCGAAAGAAGCTAAGGATTTTATCAAGGAAAAGGTCCGGTCCGCGGTCGATCTGCTTCGCAACATCGAACACCGAAGACAAACGATTTACCGGGTTGTCGAATGTATTGTCGATCGCCAGCGTGAGTTTCTCGATCAGGGTGTTGCACACATCAAACCAATGATGCTTAAAGACGTTGCCGAGGATATCGGAATGCATTTGTCGACCATCTCGCGCGTAGTCAACCGAAAATACGCCCATACCCCGCAAGGTGTCATCGAGCTGCGCCGTTTTTTCAGTGAAGGAATGATGAACGAAGAAGGCGAAGAGGTTTCAACGCGTATTCTAAAGCTCAGGATCAAGAAGCTGGTCGAGGATGAAGACACAAAGAAGCCTCTTACGGATGAACAGATTGTAAAAGTTCTGAGTAAGGAAGGCGTAAAGCTTTCGCGACGTACCGTGGCGAAATACCGCGATCAGATGAATATACCCGGTTCACGCGAACGAAAAACAGTCGTTTGATTAGTTTAGAGTTTTCTTCCGTAAACTGACCCGGCGAGGAGAGGAATTTATGAAATTCGAATACTCCGGCAGGCATATCGAAGTCACTCCGGCGTTGAAGTCGCACGTCGAGGGGCATTTTGAGAGAATTCACCATCTGTTTGACGGAAAACCAGCAAAGGCTCACGTGATAATAGAAGTCGAACGCGGACGGCATAGATCCGAAATTGTGCTCAATTGGCGAAACGACGTGCTTACTGCCACAACGAGCAATTCAGACATGTATAAGTCGCTTTCCCAATCGATCGACAAGATAGAGAAACAAGCTCTTAAACTCAAGAACAAGGTCATCGATAAATCTCACAAGGCGGCAAAGGTGGGTGCCATAACCCAACAAACGGCCGAGCTTCGCCCTGCGCCTGCCACGCCTCGAATTATTGGCGCTCGAAGGTACGCTGTAAAACCTATGACCGCCGAAGAAGCGGCATTTGTGCTAAAAGGCGACGAAAATAACTTTTTGGTTTTCCGAAATGCTGAAAATGAACGAATATCTGTAATCTATAAAAGGAAGGACGGCAATTACGGCCTGATCGAACCATAACCCGATAAACCGCTCTGCAAACTTCATTGCCCATTGATTTGATAGAAGAACAGCCTCACCCCTATCTCTCAACCGAAGTCACGCTCCACGGTGTTTTAGTGGAGTTGTACGGGCTTGGCGTGCTTATCCTGGGTGAATCGGGCATAGGAAAATCTGAATGTGCACTTGATCTAGTAACACGCGGCCATCGCCTTGTCGCTGACGATATGGTGCTGTTGACACTAATTGGTCAAAGTCTCCATGGCCGATCTCCCGACCTCACATTCGAGCTTCTCGAAATTCGCGGTTTTGGGATCGTAAATATCCGCGAGCTTTATGGAGCGTCGGCCGTTTGTCAATCGGTTGGTGTTTCCATTTGTGTTGAACTTCGCCGCTGGGAAGAAGTTGAGTCTATCGAGCGATTGGGACCGGAAACTCAGTCGACAACCCTGCTTGGCGTGCCAGTCCCTAAATTTGAGATTCCAGTTAGGCCTGGCCGAAATCTTTCGACCTTGCTGGAAACGGCAGCACGTATTTTTAAGCTAAGTCATGCGGGTAATATTACAGCGGGTAAGTTGACCAAAGATCATACAGAGCTACTTAACCGTACGCACTGATAAAAAGAGAAACCTCGCCACATTCGATTATGCCCAAAAAACAGGCAGAAAAAGATAGCCGATCGAACCTTGTAATCATAACGGGCCTAAGCGGATCAGGGATGAGTTCCGCAACTAATGCATTCGAGGATCTCGGTTACTTCTGCGTTGACAATCTTCCGTTGACAATGCTGTCGACATTCGCACGACTTTTGCAGCCAAATTCAGAATCGGTTACCGCTATCGAAAAAGCGGCTCTTGTTATCAATATCCGCGAACGCCATTTCCTTGTGGATTTCCCATTCGAACTAAAAAAACTTCGTAAAAAACGTCATCAGCCTTTTGTTGTTTTTTTTGAGGCCTCGGATGACGTTCTGCAAAGACGTTTTTCGGAGACCCGACGCCCGCATCCCGCTGAAACCGGGAAAGGCTTATTATCGTCCATTAAGGCTGAGAGAAAAGCTATGCAGCCTATTCGAGCTATCGCAGACCTGATTATCGACACTTCCGAGCATACCGTGCATACGCTTAGGAGACTACTACTTCAAAAATTCAGCCCGACCGGTGAGGTGCCGAGTTTAAAGGTAGAGATAGTTAGCTTTGGGCACAAATACGGTGGCTTGCGAGACGTTGACCTAATGTTCGATGTTCGCCACTTGCCTAACCCTTATTTCGAAAAGTCTTTGAAAGACTTTACAGGTGAAAATCCGAAGATAGTACGTTTTCTGAATAAACATGAGGAAGCGCGAGAAACGATCAGTCGTTTTTACGACCTGCTTACTTATCTGCTTCCATTTTATGCTAGTGAAGGTAAATCATATTTAACTATCGGGATCGGCTGTACGGGCGGGCGGCATCGTTCCGTTATGGTTGCTAACGAATTGCAAAGGTTATTGATGGAAGCAGGTTTCAACGTTTCAGTTGCGCATAGGGATATGCAAAAATAGACCCTTGCAAACGTTTTAAGATGAGTGAAAAAATTGGCGGAGTAATCGTATCGCATGGCCAGGTGGCAACGGAGCTTCTTGCAGCAGCGGAAACCGTTGTTGGAGACCTGAGCCACATTGCAGCAGTTTCTATAGGCTGGCACGACGATGTCGAGGCGGCTAAAGGTGAGATCGAACGAGCGATAAAGCAGGTTTCGGACGGTAGAGGCGTACTTTTGATGACCGATATGTTCGGCGGAACGCCGACAAATATTTCAGCAATGTTTTTCAAATCCAATGAGGTGGAAATCGTAACCGGTGTAAATTTGCCGATGGTTATCAAATTAGCCTCAAATACCAAGAACGTTACGCTCTCTGAAATTGCCAAGGAAGTCGAAGAGCAGGGCAAGCAATCGATCTATCGGACAGGTTCGCTGCTCGAACCTCATAAATAGTAGGCCAATGCATAAGGGGAAAGTGAAGATCGTGAATCCGCTTGGCCTGCATGCTCGAGCCGCCGCGCAACTCGTCAAGCTGGCGGGAAAATTCAAAAGCCGTATTATGCTGAGCCGACGGGATGAAGGCATTCACGCTAATGCCAAATCAATCCTAAGCGTCCTCACGCTTGCCGCATCGTATGGAACGGTTCTGGAAATTTCGGTCGAGGGAGAAGATGCGGATGACGCGTTTCGTGAAGTTGCACACTTGTTTGAGAGCGGTTTTGGAGAGATTTGATTAAGAATTTATGAGTTTCGAAATGAAGCCGGGCAGAGGCAAAAAAGTATCGATTGTTGGCGTGCCGTTGGGTTACGGAGCAGGAAAAAAAGGAAGCGAGCTTGGCGTCGAAGCCATGCGGCTTTCTCAGATCCGAGGCCGTCAATTGATCGATCACATACGCGACCTCGGATATGAAGTTGTTGACCGTGGCGATGTTGACATTATAAAGCCGGCTGTTTTGGCGGACGAACAGGATAATCCAAAATATCTGCCAGAAATGCTCGCATCGTGCGCGAATATATCTACCGAACTTAAGTCAGTGTTGGACGAAGGCTCGCTGCCGGTAGTCCTTGGAGGCGACCATTCAATTGCGATCGGAACGTTTTCAGGAATCGCATCGCATTTTCGCTCAAAGGGCGAGGAAATCGGTCTCTTATGGTTTGATGCGCACGCCGATATAAACACGCCTGAATCATCCGGTTCAGGCAATATTCACGGCATGCCGCTTGCGGCTCTTTTGGGGCACGGCCAATACGACCTGGTAAACCTCGAAGGGTACGCGCCAAAGCTAAATCCGCAGTATTGCGCTCACATCGGCGCACGCGACCTAGACGACGGCGAACGGGATAGCGTTCACAAACTAGGGCTTCGCGAAAATTTTTTCACGATGAGCGACATCGATAAACGCGGCATGCTCGCATGCGTCAAAGATGCCATTGCGATTGCTTCCGCTGCACCCGGTGGATACGCTGTCACGTTTGACGTTGATATTATCGACCCGCGGTTTGCTCCGGGTTCCGGCACGCTGGTCCGCGGCGGCACAACCTATCGCGAGGCTCATTTAGCCCTTGAGGTAATTGCCGAACATGGAGGAATGCGTTCGTTCGAGATCGTCGAAGTAAACCCTATGCTCGACCAAAGCAATATTACGGTTGAGCTTGCGTGCGAACTAATTCTGTCCGCTCTCGGAAAAACAATTTTGTAGCTTCTGAACATTTCATTATGAAAACTCGCATTGGCGTAATTTTTGGTGGTCGCTCCGGTGAACACGAAGTCTCGATCCGATCCGCGCAGACTGTTATCCGCGAAGCCGACAGAAACAAGTATTCCATAGTACCGATTGCGATAAAAAAATCGGGCGAATGGTTGAACCCAAAACAGTCATCCGAATTG
>JBQTJB010000088.1:0-3962 GCA_052387555.1 Blastocatellia bacterium
AGAGAACCAACTATGGAGCCTGATTAGAGGCCGAATGGCATTCCTCCGCCGGACGGGTCTGGGGCCTGTTCCGGTATTTCTTTTGCTTTTTCCGGGTCAAGCTCGGTCAGCTTGTCCTTGGCGGACATTGCAGTAGAAGAAAGCGGCACAGCTTTTCCGTCCAGATCTTTGGCCTCGCTTGCCGTTTTGACGATTCCGAACAAGGTATCGACCGCTTCCTGTTTCTTGCCTTGCTTTTCGTAAAGGCCGGCTAGTTCAAAAGATATAGTGTCTTTGGCAACGATCGGATCGTTCATTCCGAGCAATTCCTGATAAAGCGCGACGGCCTCGTCATATTTTCCGTCACCCGCTTTTGTTTGAGCCAATGCAAATTTGGCAAGCTTGCCGACGTCGCTGCCCGATTTAGAAAGTCCCTCGAGTTCCTGGACGGCAACGGGCCGATCTATGGAGATGCGTGTCACGGCCGCAAGGTATTTAGCTTTTTCACCGACCGCACCGCCGTGCTTCTCGGTAACGGCAGTGAATTCCGCAATCGCCGCCTCTGCTCGTTCTTTTTCGGTTTTGAAGGTTTTTTGTGTCGAACCGGCGGGCGGAGGCGTTTCGGTGATCTGTGCCTGCGATGTTTCGATCGCCTTGCCCAATGCCGTCTGAGCCTCTTCGTTAGAGCGTCCGCTCCAGGCCATAAAAACCCAGACTATGACGCCCAATGCAGCGAGCGCGCCTAAACCATAGAGAATGTTCCGCCCCTGTCCCTCGAATTTCTTGCCGGCTTCCTCTATCGAACGGCCGACGGTCTGTTGAAAAGGGTCCTGGTATCTGGGCTTAGCTTTTGAATCTTTTTCGGGAACCACTACGGGTTCAAGTCTTCTTTTCTTTCGTGCCATTATTCGAAAAAATGCAATTCCTGCTTGCTGAAACGTTATATAATCGGATATCCGGGATATTTGCCAAAAGAGTTAATGTAGCGTAAAACCGGGTCGAGAGCAAACTAATGCAGGGCGAAAGAATGATGGGCAAGGCTGCGGATTTGGTTGTGGAAATAATTTTGGCCTTGTTCGGGAACAAATCTCCGGGAACGGTGTCTAAAGAGATGTCCGCGGAAAGCGTGGATGGACAATTTGGACGGTTCGCTTGAGGAAAAGGACGGATCGCAAGAGATGATCTTCGGCAAGTCAATGACCATTGACGATGAAGATTTCACGAATGCCGCTACGGCGGCTAATGTGTCGTCCGTGTTCAATTCGGTTGAGGCTGAGTTCATTGAAAATCTTAAAGCAGGCGATGCAGCCGCGTTCGACGTGCTGATAAACCGTTACTCGGGAGATGTTTATGCTTTACTTTACCGTCTGACGGAAGATGTCGAGGAAGCGAACGACCTTACCCAAGAAACGTTTCTAAGCGTAATCAAGGCAATAAAGTCTTTTCGCGGCGATTCGGGGCTGAAAACATGGCTATATCGAATTGCTATCAATCAGTCGCGAAACCGCTTCCGTTGGTGGAAGCGCCGTCAACGGGACAAATCGGTCTCGCTCGACGCCCCGATCGGCGACAGCGACATGACGCTTTCAGATTCGTTGGCAAGCGGTACGGTCGATCCGGAAACCGCAGCCATCGCCCATGAACGCGAAACCGCGATTCGCCGGGAACTGATTAAATTGCCGGATATCTATCGCGAAGTGATAGTGCTTTGCGATATCGAAGGCATCAGTTATGAGCATATTTCGAGAATGCTCGACATAAATATCGGAACCGTAAAGTCGCGGTTGGCCAGAGGCCGGGAAGAATTGAGAAAGCGGCTTAAGGATTTTTGATAACTGAACGGATGATTGACTCGCCCCGGTTTCATCTTTGAAGACAAGACAAATCGGTGCCAAACGAGAGGTCGAAGAGAACGAATATCTGAAACGGGTTAGTCAACGGCTTGCCGAGCGGAATTTTTTGAAAACTGACCAGCAACAGGCAGAACCGCTATGGTAAACGGGCCGTTTCTTAATCCACGACGATAAAGCGTTGTTTTCTGTGAACAGAGAACAGCCGGGGTCAGTGAATCATCCGTTGGTTTTTTTACAATGAAGTGCCAGGAACTACAGTTCGAATTACCACTTTTTAGCGACGATTCATTATCGGTCGAAGATCGCCGCGCGGTGGACGAGCACCTTGAACACTGTCCGCTTTGCCGTCAACGGCTTTCCGAATATCAGGAGATTCGTAACGAACTTCGCGTTTTGCCGCGGCCGGAACCGGCTGCCGCGCTTGCTCAAATGCTAAGCGTTGCAGTTCGTTCCCGGCTGGAATCCACGACCGCTTCCCCAAACTTTCGTCTGATCGAAAACCGACGCAGCTGGTTCGAAACCTGGGCTATGCCATCTACAGTCGGGGCTTTTGCATCCTTGATCGTCGGCATGTCGCTTTTATGGGTGATGATGTCGCCAATAAACCGACCGGAGCTTTCGTTGAACGGACGACGCGGATCGGAGACCGGGGCGACGGTCATGCTCGCTTCAAACAATTTGGAAACTGACCTTGGATATTTGGATCTAACGCCGGCAGATTTCGCCAACTCTCGTCTTGCTTTTGCAAGTGATTCGCCAAGCGTGAACCCGCGTGGAGCGTTGATCGCACTCACAAGATCTCTCGTTCGCGGCGAGATGAAAGATGACGAGGTCGTTGTCGTTGCCGACGTATTCGGCAACGGTTTGGCGCAGATTTCCGAAGTGATCGAGCCATCGCAAGACCGCAATGCGGTTGCCGATCTGCAGCGTGCTCTTCAGTCTGATCCGGCTTTTGCTCCTTTTGTTCCGGCTTCTCTCGACAAACGTTCGGATTCCGTTAGGGTCGTGCTCAAGATTCAAAGCGTGAATGTAAGCACCACTTCCGACGAACCTTCCAAGTAATTTTGTTTTCTTTACCCTCGCTTTTTTGCAATTTATCCAATCCAAAATTCATGATCCTTCGAATACAAGTAAAGGACGGGAATTCTTTTTTTTGATGGCAAAACAAACAGACGACGATTCTATCTTCGGATCGGCAGAACGCGCCGCATCTGACATTTTTGAGGCTATTGCTTCAAGGTTTGTTGGCGATGCCGACCCGCTACGCGACGGTACCGAGCATTCGCCGGTCGATCTTCCCCGCGATCTCGCCGCTCACCGTGACGCGCAGACCGAATGGTGGTATTACACAGGGCACGGAGCTACCGATTTCGGCCGTCAATTCGGATTTGAGCTTGTATTTTTCAAGCGGCGCACCGACCTCGATAAATTTTCGGTGGTTCCTCTGAGGTTGATCGGAAACCCATTCTATTTTGCACACTTTGCAATTACTGACCGCAAAGTTGGAAGCTTTCGATACGCTCACCGCAAAAGCGCAAATAGTCTTTTCGATCTGCCGGCAACGGCCAGCGAGGAGCATTTCTATTTGCGGCTCGGAGATTGGTCGTCCAGGCTGTCTGGCGAATCTCATATCGTGCACGCAGGAATCGACGAAAAAAACACTTTTGAGGCCACTTTAACGCCGACAAAGCAAGTCGTTCTTAATGGCCAGAATGGCGTTTCTTTCAAAGACGAAGGAGAGGCGTCGCGATATTTTTCGTACACGCGAATGGCTATGGAGGGCGATCTTGCGGTTGACGGCAGCGTAGAGCATTTCGAAGGCTCAGCCTGGATGGATCGTGAGTTCGGAACCTGGACGCCGACCGAAAATCAAAAAGGGTGGGATTGGTTCTCAATTCAGCTTGACAACGGCACGGAGCTTATGTGTTACCAGCTTCGCGACAGTCTCGGTAACCCTTCGCCGTTTTCGAGCGGCTCTTTTGTCGATATCGAAGGTAATGTCGCAGCCCTTTCAGCAAACGATTTTGAAATAGCGCCGACTGGAAAGTGGATCAGTCCCGGATCGGGCGCGGAATATCCAAGCGGCTGGAATATAAAAATTCCAAGGCACGACATCGAGCTTTCGAACTC
>JBQTJB010000089.1:0-3755 GCA_052387555.1 Blastocatellia bacterium
GCCAGATCGCACCCGTTGTCGAGCGGTATGACAACGCACTTGCCGCTCAGCAGAGTTTTGTACAGCGGGTATCCGTCTTCTCTCCCGCACTCTTGACGCAGGAAACATTGAACGATTTGGCGGGGACAGGCTTTTCGCGTCATCGCAGATTCTACGATCAGATGCTCGAATTTTATCGCGCACACCTTGATTTCTACGAAGCCAAATCGTTCAGCGACACACGTTTAACTTCGTCCGATTACGACCAAATGCCGCGTTTTGTTTTTCATGAAGAAACAAATGAAAAGCTCGCAATGCGTGTCGGTATGCGGGTGTTGCCGCTGTTGATTTTGATTTCCGCACTCGGTTTTCTGATTTGGCGGAAGTCGAGCACTTTGACATCGAGATTTTTTTGAAGAATTCACAACGAAGGATTTGAAGGCCCTTATAAATTGAAGAACTTGGAGAACTTATGAAATTTACCAGAACAATTACTTACTCATTCTTACTCAGCATCATTTTCAGCATCGGCGCGGCGGCACAGACGGCGGGCATCGGCGGAATAGTCACGGACCCAAATGGCGGTGTGATCCAGGGCGCGAGTGTAACCTTACGGCGCGGCGCGGAAGTCTTTACGACGACGACCGACGCAGAAGGCAGATTTGCTTTTAATAACTTATCCGGTCGAGACTATCAGATTACCGTAAGTGCCAACGGTTTCAGCGTAGCGACGCGTGAAATTTCAAGCGGAACAAGTGAGACAAATTTCACGCTCGAGATCTCCAACCCGACTGAAACCGTTGTCGTACAGGCGGAGGTTGATTCGTATCTGGCGGACACGTCGACGACGGGAACAAAGCTTGATATTCCACAGCGCGATCTGCCGCAGGCCATTTCAGTTGTGCCCCGTGCCGTTCTACAGGATCGGCTCGTCGTGCGTCTGACAGAAGCAGGTGACAATGTTTCGGGCGTGCGTTCGACGACGGGTTACTCCGGGACGAAATCAAACAATTATCTGATCCGCGGTTTTACGCAGTCGTTTACCGCCAGCGGCACGGTGCGGAACGGGTTTGCCGAGTACGCCTTTCTTACTCAGCGCGACCCCGTAAATGTTGACCGCATTGAGTTCTTGAAAGGCCCGGCAAGTTTGCTCTACGGCGCGAGCGAAGTCGGCGGACTTGTTAACACGATCACGAAAAAGCCTTTGACGGAACATCGCTACGAACTTGGTTTGACGGCGGGCGGTTTCGGGCTCTTTCGCCCGACTGTTGACGCAACGGGGCCGATAAACGCGAGCAAGACTCTGCTTTATCGCGCGACATTCGCCTTCGACCAGGGCAACAGCTACCGCAATTTCGTCAACAACCGCAACCTCTTTTTCGCACCGTCTCTAACGTGGAAAATCACCGACCGCGCGACGCTTTTGACCGAACTCGAAATCGGGCGGTTTCGCAACGATTTTGACCGCGGATTTATAACAGAACCGGAGTTTTTAACCGAAGATTTCAGCAAAAGCTTTACCGAACCCTGGACGCGGGCGGTCAACAAGAATCTGAATCTAATGTTTAATTTCACGCACGCCTTCAACGATAAATTCAGCTTTCGGAGCGGTTTCAACCACGTCCGCAGCCAAACCGACATTAATGCCGTCAGTTCGGGTTTCCCGGCAATCTTCTCCGACCGCCGGACGCTCAACCGCGTCAACATCCGCACCGATGAATTTTCGCAAAACTACAACTTCCAGAATGAATTCTATGCACGTTTTTCAACGGGGAAAATTCGACACCAACTGGTGGCCGGCGCCGAGTACTCGCGTTTTCAATTCGAGTACATTTTCGACCGCTTCGCGCTCGCGCCGATCGACCGCATAAATCCGGTTTACGGAGCCCTGCCCGGCGCGCAGCTTTTCGGTTTCAATGACGATCTTTCTGCCAATCAATACGGGCTTTACATTCAAGACCATATCGAACTGCTGCCAAATTTGAAGATTCTGCTCGGTGGAAGAGCTTCGTTTGTCGATTCGGTGGCCAGGGATTTTCCCGCCGGAACGCTGAAGAATGAACAATCGGTTCGTGGATTTACACCGCGTTTCGGGGTTGTTTATCAGCCGTTCCAGCCGACCTCAGTTTATTTCAGTTTTGCTCGTTCATTCGCTCCGAATTTTCAAGGGCGTTCGCGTCTCGATGAACAATTCGAGCCCACCGTTGGCACTCTTTATGAAGGCGGAATTAAACAAAGTTTCCTGAATAACCGTGTGCTTGCGACGCTCGCGCTGTTCGAACTCCAGCGGACAAATGTGCTTGTTCCCGACCCGCTCGATCCTTTCACGTTCAGTATCCAGACGGGCGTACAGCGCAGTCGCGGACTCGAAATCGAAATCAACGGCCAAATCGCACGAGGACTTAGCCTGAACGCAACCTATGCCGCAATAGAGGCAATCGTTACGGAAGATACTCGTCCGACATTGATCGGCAATCGTCTGGTCGGAGCTCCGCGCTCGTCCGGCGGCATTTACGGAAATTACATTGTCGATTCGCGCCGTTTACGCGGCTTTTCCGTTGGCGGCGGCGTGTTTTTTGCAACGGAGACTTACGCCAATTTACCCAACCGTGTATGGCGGTTGCCGTCTTACGCCCGGATCGACTTAAATTTCGGGTATCGCCGCGAAAACTGGCGGTTTGATGTTGCGGTGAAGAACTTGAACGACGTCCGCTATTTCGAGACGGGCGGGTTTAATTCGATGATGCCGCAAGCGACACGTCACGCCCTCGCATCGGTTTCATACAGTTTTTAGGAGTAATTCTATGATAGGAAAGATCGCACAAAAGGAATTTATTGAGCTGCTTCGCGACGGGCGGTTTCGTTGGTCGGCGTTGATCGTGCTGGTTTTGTTGGTCGCGGCTGTAGCGATCGGGTGGAAGAACTACACGACGGGCAAGGCCGAGCAAGCTAACGCCGAGGCCGAATCGCGCGAGAGTTGGGAGAATCAGGGATCGCGAAATCCGCATTCGGCCGCACACTTCGGGGTTTATGCCTTCAAGCCAAAGATGCCGCTATCCTTGGTCGATTCGGGGCTTGATACTTACACGGGCACGAATATCTGGGTAGAGGCACATTACCAGAACCCGGCTCGCGGGCGGCCGATTGAGGACGCGACTGCGTTGCAGCGTTTTGGCGAGTTGACGGCGGCCGTAATACTGCAACTACTGTTACCGCTCGTGATCATTTTTCTCGTTTTCGATGCATTTGCCGGCGAACGCGTTTCCGGTACGCTTCGTCAGGTTTTAAGCGTCGGAGTGAGCCGCAGTCAACTCGTCCTCGGCAAAACGCTGGGAGTATTGGCCGTCTTGCTTTTATTTTTGACACCTGCGGTCGTCGTCGGAGTCTTAGCATTGTCGCTTGCAACGTCGAATAACGTTTTGCTCGGTAGCCTACCGCGATTCGCACTTATGTGCTTGGCATATCTGCTTTATTTCGGCGCGTTTATCGGAGTCGGCCTGGCGGTTTCGGCCTTTGCCTCTAACACGCGGGTCGCACTGGTTGCCTTGATCGGCTTTTGGATATTCAGCTGTCTGATCTTGCCCCGAGCGGCGAATGATCTTGCTGAGCGGATCTATCGCACTCCGGCGTCAGCGGAATTTTGGGCGAAGGTCGATTCCGATATGAAAAGCGGCATCGACGGCCACGATCCGGCCAACAAGCGCACAAAAGAACTCGAACAGCAGTTGCTGGCTCAATACAAGGTCGAGAAGGTCGAAGATCTTCCGGTCAACTTT
>JBQTJB010000090.1:0-8971 GCA_052387555.1 Blastocatellia bacterium
GAGCGCGAAGATGATCTGCTGCTCCGTGAACTTTGATCTCTTCATGGCAATTATGTCTCCTCATAGTGTCATAATTACCCGGCTTCCTCTATTTTAGTTCGGCACTGTTTTTAGGGGGGAGGTCAAAATTATAATTCAAAAAAACTCCTGCAATAAGTGCCGATCTCAGAGTGGTTTTTTTCAATTAACACAAAAAAGAGGCCATTTTTACACAGCCTCGTTAAACAGAATCAGTTGCTCTGAAGTCATTACGGCGTTAGGTTGACGCCGAAGTCGAAGAATTTGGCACCGACGCCGGCGCTGGTGTTCGAGTTGCCGGAGTTTACGAGATAAAAGCCGTACTCGCCTTTCTTTAGATCTACCATTGGCGTGACCTTAAAAATGCCGTTGCCCATATCTTCGGCCTTAAACTGAACGACATACTCGTCGGACAAGCCGCCTTTTGCACCAAAAGCATTTGCCTTTCCGATCGTGACTTCGCGGTTGTCGCTGCGTTGGTTGAACCGGACGAGCGTAAATTCCTTCGGGTCGGACGGTATGCCGCTGGCCGTATTCAGCCCGCCGCTTGTAATATCGAGATAAAAATAAAACACCGGCAATGTGCTCTGCAGCTGCATGTCGGCATTGCGTCCCGGCAGGTTGGTCTTTATCTTTACCTTGCCGATGCCGTAGGTCAGCGACGAGGTGAACATGCCGCCCGTGCGGTTTTGAGCCGAGACGTTTGCCTTGAGCGGGGTCATTTTCCTGACGCCGTCTTTTTCTTCGTAGAGATAAATGCCGTAGTTGTGTTTCGCCATCGGGTCGTTCGGATCACCGAGAACTCCCGGACTTGCGGCTCCGGTGGAATTAACCGCTGCCGGCTGACTGGCCGATTTTCCGCTCTTTGCTTCAAGCATCGCGGTCACTGTATCGTCCGAAACACCGGACGACTTCAATTTGATAAGTGCGTCGGTTGACATATCGAAATTTGTTTTCGAGGTGCGGATCTTTCCGATAATGATCGAACTGGCGAGTCCCGCCTTTGTCAGCGAAATAACCTCGGCATTCGTCATCACGTCGTCCTGAGCATAGAGCGGAGCGGCGACGAACAAAACCGCAACCAGCAGACATACTTGGGTTAGTCTGAGTTTTCTCATATTCATTTCTCCTGAATCGAAGGTAGCAACTTTTACTGTGCAGGGCGGATAGAATAACTTCGGCGGGTGTCGATCAAAAGTTCGGCTCTGTAAACCCGCACTTTTATTTCGTAACGGCCACCGCCCTGTCTTTCCTCGCTTGGATAATACCCTAAACTGTAGATTTTGCGAAGCTCATTTGCGATGTTTGCAAATGCCTGCCGCAGATTGGTCGTCGAATTTACGCTGTACACCCTGCCCCCGGTTTCATCAGCAACGGCGGATAAAAACTCTTTTGCCTCGGCATAATCTACTTCGCGTTCGCCTTTTACTCTTTGTGTTTCAAGCGTGTAGGGACGGTCGTTGTCGTCGTACTGGATCGGTGCCGTGTTTCGCCGGCTCTTTTGCACGTCGTCGAATGTATTGTACCGGACCGGGTAAACCAAAACGTCCGCGGACGAAAGCTGCATTTCGATGTCCTTTGCGGTTGCCGATTCGCTGCTCGTATCTACCCCGTCGCTTAATAGCACGATGGCTTTTCGACCGCTAATTGATCTTAGTTTTTCTTTCAAAACCAGATCGAATGCGGCATACACGCTTGTGCCCGAACCGATCTTTGCTCCTTCGATTGCCAGACGCAAGGCCTTTCGATCGTTTGTAGCTTCGCAAAGAATACGGGTCTTCTCATCGAACGAGATAACCATGACGCGGTCGCTTTCGCGGAGTTGTTCGATAAATGCCAGAGCAGCCGCATGTATTTCTTCAAGTTTGAAAACGCTGGAATAGCTCATGTCGAGCATCAACGCCACAGTGAACGGCTGTTCTTCGTCCGAAAAATACGCGATCTCTTGCTCGACCCCATTTTCAAAGATCTTGAATTCTGACTGCAACAGGTTAGAAACGGGCTTACCCCTTTTTGTTCTTATTCGAACAGGAACTGTGATCAGATCGGTTTCTACCCGCACTATTTCGTCTTCCGGATTTGAAGGCTCTTGCTTCTTTGCGGCTTTCTCTTTCATTTCCGGGAACTTCGAACTTGCCGAAGGGCTTTCAGAATAACCGGCGACACGGCCAGACTGAGCCACAGCAGAGATAGGCGCGGTAAACAATCCAAAGCAAAGCAAAATGTAAAGGAATTTGGACACCGAAAGATATTATAGTCTTTACTTCGAAAGGCTCCAAGAATTTTGCAAGACGCTGGCATTACTTTTGAGCATTTGCGTTTAGAGCGACCGTCAGACGTTTTGAGATATGACGGGCGAGATTTTCCGCAAGAGATCCCCAAGATGTTGTTTCGCCAGCGGTGATAACCGCACCCGTTCGACGGTCATAAATGCGATACACGTAACGATGTGTAATCAACGACCCCGAAACGAAGCCTATTTCAACGTAAAGATCGGCCTTTTCCTTGTAACGCAGGATAGTAAGATTCAAATCGCGGAAATCTTTCCTTTTCAGAAGTTCTTTTTCCAGAGCCTGCCGCGACGGCTGTAGCGAGGATTTTTCAAACGAGATAGTTTTGGCGGCTGGCAACTGCTCTTTCGCGCTTACCTGCGACTGAGCAGAGCGTGGTTCAACCTTTGGCGTCTCTCTGTCTGAAAAGCCGGATTCAGCCGCCGTCAGCTTTTCGCTACGCGGCTCTGCTTCGACCCGACCCATCATAAGAGTCAAAATCTCATCCGCCACGCCCGAGTTTTTTAACTCGATCAACGCCGATGCCGAAGTGTCGAACCGCGCTTCGGATTTGCGAATCTTTGCGATGATTATTTCGGTAGAAAGTCCTGCTTTCGTCATTTCGATTACGGTTTTGTTGGTCAGTGTTTCGGTCTGAGCAAGAGTTGCCGCCGTTAGAAATATAAGCAGAGCAAACGGAATTAGTCTGAACATGCGAAAATAGAAGAACACATTTTTTATTACGTTAATCAGGAATTGTGACAGATTGTGAAGTGTCACAATAGGGATTGCACGGAAGGAGTAACTCGGGCTGTCAGATCTTATTCAACGATTGAGTCAAAGGCCGACCGTATGTCCAGCCGGTGAGCGGTGACGCTTTCAAGAAGGCTTTCGACCGATGCCATTTTCATTCGTTCGGCGATTATCGAAAGAGCATGTTTGTTCGCCAGCGGCAAACGCGTGGTTCGACCGACAGTGAGGCGAAGATCGTGGTCGAGTTTTGAAAGGAACTCATATCCGCCGAGCAGCTTTGCGAAGTTCTCATCCGAAAGCGATCCGGCGTACTTTAATTTTGCAAGCGTCAAATCCGTGGAACGGCTCGCATCGTCATCGGGCACGTTATCGCGCAGCTGTAAAAAACGGATCGCAAAGTAAATATCGAGCATTCCACCCTGACCGTATTTAATGTCGATGTCCAGGCGGCGTCGGGCATCGGATCGTAGTTTTTCAAGGCTCAGACGAATTCGCCTCGTTTCCGCAGAAAGCTCGTGCGCGTCTATTTTTTTGGCTTTTGCGTGAATGATGTCGCGTATTTCTGCTTCAACAGATCTCGCTATTCCCGGATCGCCGCCAACCCCGCGAAGTTTTACGAATGCCAGCAGTTCCCAGACAGCGGATTTTGTCCGCATATACTCCGAAAACGCTGTATGCGAAATTGCTAATGCTCCGTCTTTGCCGTGTGGCCGCAAACGCAGATCGACACGGTAAAGCGAGCCCTCGCGTGTCATCGCCGATAGCGTGTTGACAAAGATCTCCACCGTCCGTGTATAGAATTCAAGCAGGGTTATTTCACTTTTTGCAACCGGCGGCATTTGCGTATTGTCATAAACCATCACAAGGTCGAGGTCTGAATCGTAATCGACTCCGCCGCCGCCGAGCTTCCCAAGACCCATTACTGCGAAGGAGAAACGGCCAATCTCGTTTGCAAATCGTCGTTCCAACTCAAATTTGGTTATTCGAAGTGCAGTTTCAATGCTTGCTTCAGCCAGTGAAGTTTGAAGTGCCTTTGTCTTTTTTAGCGTGGTTTTTCCCAACACGTCGAACGCTAATATTTCTGAAAGCAAACGATGCCATGTCATGCGTAAAGCGGAAAGCTGAAGCCGCAGATCGTCCCAAGCGAAAACGGCTTCGGTCAGGATGCTCGAATAATCGCGGTCGGGAAAATCACCGTTAATATCTGGAAGCTGATTAAGTATTTCTGGATCCGCTGCAACTATTTCGGCGAAACGCGGCGATGTTTCGACTATCCGGCGAATTTCATCGGAAGGCTCGGTTTGGCCATCAAGCAAGATAGTTTCTGAAAATACTTTTGCCGTGGAGGCCGTTCTTTGTTCAATCTGCGACTCGTCTTCATTCTCTCTAAAATCGGAGAACACACGCCTGAAGACACGATTGACGTTTGCAGTATGCGTGGATAATTTTGCTTCAAATTCGGTAGGTCTCTCGCATCTCATTCGCCTAGCGAGCACTTCTCGGCTGGCCGGCTCTTCTGAAACTGTGTGCGTCTGCAATCCATTTTCCATTTGCAGAATATGCTCGAGATGTCGCAGGAAGTCGTATGCATCAAAAAGTTCCGTCAATTCGCTTTCGTGCAGATGTCCGCGGTCGGCCAACCGGGTAAGGCTGATAAGCGTATGCGGGGACCGGAGCCAATTGTCGCGCCCGCCAAAGGCAAGCTGCAGGGCCTGAGCGATGAACTCAATCTCACGAATTCCGCCGATTCCCAGTTTCACATCGAATCCAGATCTAACTCTTTGTTCCAAATCGATCTTCTGCTTTGAACGGCGAACATTATCCAGTGCGTCTGCAACATCCTGTTCGCTCGCGAAGACCGTATTTTCCACCTGCAAGAAAAAAGACTTGAAAATATGGTCGGAACCGGCAGATGACCGCGATCTGATAAGCACCTGGCGCTCCCATGTCGCTGCCTCGCTGCAATAATATTTGACTGTTTCCCGAAGCGACATCGCCAGCGGGCCGACGCGGCCATGCGGACGAAGGCGCATATCCACGCGATACGCCGCGCCTTCACCGGATTGGCCGCCGACCAGCTTTGTGATCGATTCAGCAAGCTTTACAAAATATTCACGGTTCGTAACCGTTCCTTTAGAACCGCTTCCAGAAGTTGATCCTTCACCTGAGTAAATAAAAAGCAGGTCGATGTCGGACGAATAGTTCAACTCTTTAGAGCCGAGTTTCCCGAGCGATACTATGCAAAATTCGGCGGGCTTCCTGCGTCCTTTGTCATCGGTTTCCAAAGGCGAGCCGTATCGGTTATCGAGTTCCTGTCGGGCGACACGCAATGCATTTTCCAGCACCGCGTCGGCCAGATTGGAAATCTCTTCCGTGATTTCTGCAATTGTTGCGAGACGGCGTATGTCGCGAAGAAAAATGCGCAAAAGCTCGCGTCGTCGAAAACGGCTTAGCAGCACATTTGTTTCGACCTGCGAATTGGTCATCGAAAATCGTGCAAGCGATTCGAGCAGCTCCTGCTTATCGCGGACAGTTCCTTCGGAACGCTTTCGATTTAGCCACCAAAGATATTCGGGGTTTTGCAGGAGTGTAGCTGCAAGCAGCGGACTGAATGAAACAAGCGTCAATACGTCCGATTCGAGTGCCTTATTCTTACTTAGCTTTTTGAACTGTGAAGGGTGTTTTTCGGCAAACTGATCCAGGAATCGCTTTGCGGATTCAGGGTCGGGCAAGTCTCGAACTAGGGGATCCGCGTCAATCATCTACGAAACCGCATTGTATCAATTCCGTATTTTTTTATCTTGTAACCCAAAATCCTTTCGGTCGAATCTAGCGATTTTGCCGCTTTAGCGACGTTTCCCTTGGTCGATTTGAGCGTGTCCTGGATCATTGCTTTTTCGAACGCACCCACCGCCGAAGCAAGGGACAGATCGGTAACTGTGCCGGAAACCTCAGCGGTTTGCAGCGTCGGCGGTAGATGGTGCCCGTGTATAACGTTAGAATCGCAGACTAATACAGCACGTTCGATCGCGTTTTCGAGTTCGCGGACATTTCCGGGGAAATGATAGCTCATAAGCATATCGATCGCGGGCGTCGAGATGCGGCGAATTCGCTTGCCGTGCTCGGCTTCGTACTTCTCAAGAAAATGCTCGGCAAGAAGAAGCAGGTCGGACTTTCGCTCACGCAACGGCGGCAGGAATATCGAAAAAACGTTCAACCGATAGTATAGGTCCTCGCGAAATTCAACCTTTGCTATCGCTTCTTCGAGGTTCTTGTTTGTAGCCGTAATTAGCCTGATATTCGTCTTTATTGTTTCGTTGCCGCCGATGCGTTCGAACTCGCGTTCCTGAAGCACTCGAAGCAGCTTGATCTGTGTTTGCAGCGGCAGGTCGCCGATCTCATCGAGGAATAGCGTACCGCCCTCGGCCATTTCAAACCGGCCTTTTTTGAAACGTTCGGCACCTGTAAATGCTCCTTTTTCGTGACCGAAAAGCTCCGATTCTATAAGCGTGTCAGGCAATGCCGCGCAGTTGATCTTTACCAACGGCCTTTTGCTTCGCAGACTGTTGTAATGGATCGCATTGGCGATCAACTCCTTTCCGGTGCCGCTTTCACCGCGAAGGAGTACTGTCGCGTTCGATTTCGCCACCTGCGATATCTGTTCGTAAACCTGTTTCATCGGGTTGGAGTTGCCGATCAGGTGCAAGAAATCATACTTTTCCTTCAGTTCATGTTTAAGGTGAAAATTTTCCTCGCGAAGCTTTTCGCGTTCGCCTTTCACGGCATGTTCGACCCGCAAGCCTTGTCCGATAAGAGACGCAATCAAGGTAAGAACTTTTTTCAATTCTTCGCTATTGCCCTCGGGGAACTGAGCACATAAAACACCGATTCCTTTTCCCGCAAGCAGGATCGGCGTCGCGAATAAAGCGAGGCCATCGTCCGCAGCAAGAAAATCAAGCGATGGCTCCTTGGATATCTTTTGAACGAAAGTTGATTCGCATGTTTCGAAGACTCGGCGAAATATGCCTGTATCCGAGCGTGCGTCCAGCTTGCGAAAGTCAGAAACGCTGATTCCGATGGATGCAACGGGCGTGAGGCGTTCAGATTCGGCTTGACAGAGAGAGACAAACGCCCGCGTCAACCCTAGTTCTCTACCCATAACACCCAAAATCGGATTTAAGTTTAATGGCCCGGCTGTGTTCGGAGACAAAAGACCACTTATTTTTGAAATTGTGTCAACTATTTCGGCGCTCATCGTTTATAAAATTGTACTACACTTTCAATTTTACTTAATTAACTCCAAAAATGTCGGTGTCAAATAGTAAGCAAACAAAAATGTAACTTATTCAAAGTTTCCATGGCGAATTTACCACAATCCGCCAATGTGAAGTAAAATCTCGTTATGATCCGGCGAATTGAATTGCAGGTACATGGAGAAGGTCGTAGGAAACGTCTCGAAGACTTTCTCTTCGACCATTTCAGCAGCCTGAGCAAGATGTATTTGCGCGAGGTCGTCAAGAACGAAAAATGCGAGGTAAACGGACGGTTTGAAAATGTCGGATACCGGCTGCGGACCAACGATTTTATCGAGATCGAGCTTGATCCCAGCCGTGAGAACTCGATGGTTCAGCAAGATATAGCGCTCGACGTTGTTTTCGAGGACGACGACATTATCGTCATAAAAAAGCCAGCCGGGATGTTGGTCCACCCGTCACACCGTGACAAGACGGGGACGTTATTGAATGCGCTGACATATTATTTGAATAGGGCAGAACCGACCACGTTAACAGGTGGCGGGGCGCTTGATGCCGAATCAACACTAGAGAGTACGCAATCTCGGTCACCTGCTAACGCATGCGGTTCTGAACTGTTTATACGTCCGGGCTTGGTACATCGTTTGGACAAGCAGACATCTGGTCTTATCGTCGTAGCAAAGAACAGTCGGGCTCATCGGATTCTTTCAGCGCATTTTCAGAGAAAACTGGTTGAGAAGCGGTATCTCGCTTTGGTTGATGGAATTGTTTCGGAAGATGAGGGAACCATCATCGGCGAGATAGGGCGGTACGCTGAGGAGAAGCGTTGGGGGTTGAAGGCCGACGGAAAACACGCGGAAACCCGTTTCTATGTTCGCGAACGGCATGACGAGACAACGCTGCTCGAACTTGAACCCGTTACTGGCCGCACCAACCAGCTTCGCATTCACTGCGCATCGATCGGTCATCCAATAGTCGGCGACATAAAACGCGGAGGCAGCGAATCCGAACGGCTCTGCCTGCACGCTTATAAATTATCGTTTCGGCATCCGAGCACCGGCGAGCTGATTCAATTCGAATCTTCTGTTTCTTTCAAATAAACTATTGAATTTATTTGGTTTTTGAATATAATTTACGACATGTTCCCCCAATTAATTTGCGTTGTTATTTTGATACTCTTTTCCGGCCTTATGATTCAAGGCCAGCAAGTCGCGTGGATTACGGATATTGCTGAGGCTCAAAAGATAGCGAAGGAAACCGGACGACCGATAATGTACGATTTTACGGCCAGCTGGTGCAAGCCTTGTAAGGTAATGGACGAGCGTTTTTGGCCGAAACCGGAGATCGTCGAGCTTTCAAAGAAGTTTGTTGCCGTAAAAGTTAATTTTGACAAAAACAAGAGTCTTGCCTCCAGATACGGCGTCAGTGCCATTCCGAACGTTGTATTTACTGATCCCTGGGGTCGTGGGTTGAATTTTCAACTCGGGTTCAGATCTGGAACCGAGGCCGAGATACTCGAAAAGATCAAATTTCTCCCTAAGGATTTCTCATCGTTGAAGGAAGCCGGAAATTTGCTCGAAACCGATGAAAAAAATCTCGAAGCTCTTCACCGGTTTGCAGCGTTTTATCAGGAAAGAAAATATTACTGGCAAGCGACCGAGTTCTACAAGAAGATAA
>JBQTJB010000091.1:0-39410 GCA_052387555.1 Blastocatellia bacterium
GATCGAAACCGAAGAAGAGATCGACCCTAACGAACTTATCGGCCTGCGGACTGTCGGCGTAACGGCTGGTGCCTCAACCCCCGAATGGTTGATTCAAAAAGTCGTGCAATTCCTCGAGAATCTTACACCGGCCGATCCAAAGGAAATGGCGCTAAACTAATCGCCTAGTGTCTGTTTATACCAAAAAAGTCAGGCCCGCTCAGCCTGTCTTTTTTTAATGGTTGTTATAGTCGTTACGGTGTGGCTTCGTTAAATTTCGGAAGCGAGATCGCCTGGTTAAGATAAATACCGAATTCTGTCCCCGATTTTACTTCGGCATTTTCACCCTTTGTATATCGGTCGCCGAGGAACCCTGCCCCGGCACCGATCAAACCGCCGATCAATGCTCCTTTGCCGCCGCCGATAGCTCCGCCAAGAATCGCCCCGCCGGCACCGCCGCCGCCGATGAAAATCACTTTCCGGTATTTTGTCTTATCGCCCTTGGCGGTGCCTTCTGCGTCGCTTTTGGCGTCGTCACTGACTAGTTCGGTGAGCGTGCCGTTGATCGTTCGTTTCGTGCCGTTCGGAAGAACAAGCTGACGAAAACTTACGTCTATCTCGCCGACCCTACCGCCTTTCATCGCCGGTTTTACTGTGTCGACACGGCCGATAACTTCGCTTCCCGACGGAATAACAACAACGCCCGTGTTCGAATACACAGGCTCGGTCACTGTTACCGAAAATTTATCTCCGACCTTAGCCGTTTTTGAGCTGATAGTCTCATTCATCCTCACACGGAAGCGTTTTCCGGCAGATACGGCGTATAGTTTCGGCCCAACCGGAGCTTTTTTGACCGGCGTCGATTTTCTCAGGACGGGTTTCTTTTTAGTCTGTGCCGAAGAATCTACCGCCGTAAAAATTATAACCATCAAACACAACGAAAGTACGGTTATTAGTTTGTTTATTTTGTTCATGTTTCCTCCAAGGAGTCCTGCAAACGGAGCCGTCAAGTCCGGCTCTTACCGGTACGCTTCGACGCGAACCACCCGGACACAGTTGCAAAAAAGAATCGTTTCAAGAATCGATTTGTTTCTATACGTTATTCTATCACTTCGTATTTACTTTACTTCGTGTTAATTTTCACTACTGGAAATTATATTTGAAATCTGCCGCCATTCGACGTATCCTTCAACAGACCATAAAATCTAGATCATTTCTTATGCCTAGGGTTTTTCCCAAGCATAAGCACGAACGGTTTTGCAGGGATTCCTTGTCTATGCATTTGTTTCGAGAGACCTTTCTTTTGTTCGCACTCAACCTGCTCGATGCTCTGCTCACGATAGTTTGGGTTCGAAACGGCGTTGCCACGGAAGGCAATCACCTTATGGCAAGGCTTCTGGACATCGGCGACTACACTTTTCTTGGGGTAAAGATAGGGATCGGAACGTTTGCGGCAATCGTGCTTTTCAAATGGGGCAACCGCAGGGTCGCAAAGTACGGCGTTTCCATTGCGTTAGCAATATACATCGGATTGATGGGTTTTCACCTCGTAACAGGTTTGGCCGCGTTCGGTTACATATCGCAGGATACCATTCTAAAGTTCGCTACCGACATTAAGGCAGTTTTCGCAATTTTCAAATAAAGGCGCTTCTAATTTGCAGATCGGGCTTCCTTTTCGGATAACGAAACAGGAAGCTCTTTTTTTTCGTAAATCAAAACGCAACGCGATTTTGTGCCTTTCGCATCAAAATTGGGTAAAATTCATACAAGGAAGTTCAATTATTATGGCCAGCAAACCTTTATACCAAATGTCAGCAAGACAGATTCTGCTGCTCGCTTTCGCAACGGCGTTGATTGCGGTCGGCGCGACTCTGCTTGCGTACCGTTTTACCGACCTATGGAAAACCAACGATCAGTCGAACATAGCTTTTGCCGAAACCGTTCCGAGCGGCATTTCCGATCCCGCTCAGGTGTCTGACGAGCAAAACAGCATCGAAGTATATAAGACGATTTCGCCGGGCGTGGCATTTATCAACACAACGTCGTACACCCAGGGTTGGTGGGGCGACGTTCAGGAAGGCAAAGGTAACGGATCTGGTTCGGTTATCGACTCCAGCGGCCACATATTGACGAATTACCACGTGATCGAGCGCGCCCAAAAGCTAAGTGTAAGTTTTGGCGGCGACAAGGTTTACCCGGCAAAAGTCGTTGGCGGCGATCCGGACACCGACCTCGCTATCATTAAGATCGACCCGCCGCCGGGCATGACCGTTGTTCCTCTCGGCGATTCTGATAAACTTGTCGTCGGGCAAAAAGTGCTGGCGATCGGCAATCCGTTCGGCCTCGACCGCACTCTTACGACCGGAGTGATTTCCGGACTCCAGCGTCCAATTCGTGCAAGAAACGACAGGCCGATAGACGCAGCGATTCAGACTGACGCGTCGATAAATCCGGGAAATTCTGGCGGGCCTCTGCTTGATAAGTATGGCCGCATGATCGGCATCAACTCGCAGATATTATCGCCTGCGGGCGGTTCGGTCGGCGTCGGTTTTGCAGTCCCGGTGAATACCGCTAAACGCATAATTCCGCAGCTGATCCAATTTGGCGAGGTAAAACGGCCAAAACTCGGAGCCAACCTTGAAAGCATCGAGCAGCTAAATGCCCGTGGCTATCGTTTGCCGATAGAGAAAGGGCTTCTGGTCGGGGCGGTTCTTCCGGGCGGAGCGGCCGCAACCGCAGGACTGAAAGGCCTTTCGCGTGATTCCGGCGGAGATGTCCTCTTGGGCGACATAATCACCTCGGTGGACGGCGAATCGGTCGGAGACGTTGACGACCTATACAGGCTGCTGGACAAAAAGCAGATCGGCGATACCGTTCGTGTTGAAATCTATCGCGGAGGCAGAAACACTGTCGTGCCCGTCAGGCTTATCGCTCCTCCTGCACAGTCCCGGCCCATTCGCCGCCTGCAGGAATAGGCCTTTTAATTGATAATGGACAATTGAAAACGGATAGAACTATCCATTATCAATTGTCTGTTATTAATTTGTGGCTTTTATGCCCGAACTAAACGATTTCATTAACGACGGCTTCGGCTGGGTTTGCCGTCATTGTCACCTCGAACAGATGTCAGAACCCGAGGCGGTAGCGAGTGGTTCTAGTTCTTCCAAGGTCATTTCACGCTTGCTCTGCGAAGGGGAGGCCGAATCCAAATCGCCTCGCCTCTCAACCCAAGGCCTCGCAAAATGGGCTGACCCGGCCCAAACAACCCTGACATGTCCACGCTGCGGCATTACTGAACTCGTCGAAAAGTCGTAGGGGCGGGTCTTGTGCCTGCCCTTTCTTCTTTTCGTGCTTCGCACTCCTGCGGGCAAGGATGCCTGCGTTCGGAAAGCGGGCGCTTTACAACCATAGTTTGTGTTAGATTTAGTTAATGCTCGAAAAAGAACTTGAAACCGCGATAGCCCTTGCCCGCAGTGCGTCGGAAAGAATACTCGAATATTACGCGGACGAGATCGTCGCCGATCAGAAGCTCGGAATCGATAATCATTACGAACCCGTGACCGAGGCCGACAAGACCGCAAGCAGAATTATCGTAAGCGGCCTGAATGAAGCTTTTCCCGACGACGAAGTTCTTTCCGAGGAAGAAGACGACAAAACTGCGAAACGCCTTGCAAGTTCGCGAGTCTGGATAATCGATCCGATAGACGGGACGGCTGGATTTGTAAAAAAGGATGGCGATTTCGGCGTTCAGATCGGGCTGGCCGAAAACGGAAAGGCATTGCTTGGCGTGGTAATGCTGCCGTTTTATCAAACGTTGTATTACGCAACTACTGGCAATGGGGCATACGCGGAAGCAGGCGGCAAAACGGCGAAGCTGACGGTTTCCGGCATAACCGGTTTTTCCGAAATGGCCTTCGCCTATTCACGCAACCATACGAGCAAAGGAATTTCAAGAATTATCTCGGATTTCGGCTTTCGTGAAGGCGTCCAACGCGGTTCTATCGGCTTAAAGGTCGGGCTTATCGCAGAGAGGGTTTGCGACCTATACATTCATCTGTCGCCTAGAACAAAGCTCTGGGACACGTGCGCGCCTCAGGTTATTTTGGAAGAAGCGGGTGGCAGAATAACCGACCTGTTCGGCGAGGAGTTTCGTTATGACGTTGCCGATCTGCAAAATCATGGCGGAATCGTCGCCTCAAACGGCGTCGCTCACACCGCAATTATCAAACGGCTAAGGCCGCTATTGAACGAATTTGGAAGATTGAAGTATAGGTCGAGCGGAACTTAGCAGTTCTTTTCAAAGTAATTGAAAAGTCAGACCCAAATTCCTGCTTATTATCTATTCCGAGGGAACAAATTTCTATTTGCTGTTTCCTTCTGTTTAGTCTCTAACCCGAATTTCAGCCGGACCTTCGCGTTCAAGGCGAGCGATCAGCTTTGCTTCACGCCGCTGGCGTTTTTTGGCCTGCCGCCATGTACTTAATCCTTCTCCGGTCAGGCTGAGGATCGATTTCCGGTTGTCGAATAACAACTTTATCCACGCCCATTTGCTCATCTGCGGAAAATAGATCCCGCGAAAGAAGAGCCGTGCGACGATATGGCTGATTCGCGTCTGAATCGGTGCTGTACGTATCGCCTGTATCGCTTCCCAGTTTCGTTCCGGGCTGTAGCTTCGCGACCATGCGTCGAATGTCTCGCTCTTCGCCTCCTCGATAGTCATTTTCAATGGGTTGTGTGCCATTACGAACGGGGCAAAGTCCAGCCAATGCTTGGGACGCTCAAGCCTGCCTGCCTTGTTCAGCCTGTCATAAAGCGGCGTGGATGGAAAAGGCGTCAGTTGTCCGAATACGGGCAGCCCCGGCGACCAGCTTTCGATCTCATCGACCGTTCGGTTCGCAACCCCAACCGTGTCGTTGTCCATTCCGAAAATGAACGAGGTTATTGCAAAGATGTTTCGGCGGGCAAGGCCGTCGAGCACGCCTTTGTAATCGGCCGGCTTAGAGAATTGTTTGTTTACATCTGCCATGTTCGCCGGGTCGATGGATTCCATCCCGATGAAGACCCATTTTCCGCCCGCCTCTGCGATCAGATCGACAAGTTCCTCGTCACCAAGCAAATTGGCACTGATCTGTGCGACCCACGGAAGAGTCGCACCGGCTGCGATCATTTCGCGAAGCAAGCCTTTCAGCCGTTTCTTGTTTATCGCAAGATTGTCATCTATAAAGAATACGGCGATCTGGCCTTTTTCCTTTTTGGCTCTTGCTTTGAGCCGCAGTAATTCCTCGACAACGCTTTCGTTCGTCCGAAAACGGATCGAATCACCAAAAAAACCTGTAACCGTACAAAATTCGCAGCCGTAAGGACAGCCGCGTCCAGTTTCGATAGGCACGACAAAAAACTTGCCCCAGCCTTCGCCCAAACGGGACAAAACAGGTTGGATAAATTTCGGCACAAGGCTGAACTGGTCAAGATCGAGAGTTTCCCAGGGAATGTGCGGATATGGTTGGAGATTCGGTTTCTTGTCGTTGCCCTTCGGGTCGATCTCAGGCGTGTAAATTTCCTTTAACTCGCCACGAGCGGCATCGGCTACGATTAGCGGCCACGTTTCGTCTGCTTCGCCCAGTGCTACAGCATCCGCATGTCGCTGGCCGCCGTCTTTTCCGAGAGCTTCGTCCGGGCATTCCGTAACATGCGGGCCTCCCATGACGACTTTGAAACCTGCTTCCCTCAGTGAATCGGCAACCAGATACGCACGTGCGACCATCCTCGTCATTGCCCCGATTCCGACAAGACCAATATTTTCGTCCCGGCAGAATTGCACCAACTCCGGCCGGGTCATCGCTTTCGCATTGCCGTCGATAAGAATGACCTCGTGTTCCTTTGGCGTCAAGGATTGGAGCAGGAACATCCAAAGGTGCGGCATGAAATTACGCGTAATGCCATTGTCCGGGTTATATAACAAGATCTTCATAATTCTCCTTACGGTGCCCTTTTGCCCCGACAATGATTTGCGACTTCATACACGCTGCAAAATCGAACATTTCATCGGTTTCGGTCTCCCGAAGCAAAGCAGGAAGCCGATTAACAAAAACCGTTAGAAATGAGATAAGTTGTCATGCGTCAACCGTTCGTAGCGAGAAGCGAATTAGACGGACGGTTTATAAAAAACTCTAGATGAGATAAAGAGACGCGAATATTGTATAGCAAAACCTGCTTTGCTATGTGCGTTATCTAACATAGTGAAGAAATAATTCGTAAAACGTCTTTGTTAATTAGGCCAGGAGTGCACTAATTCTCCGTCTACGCCGGTAGTTGTATGACATATAGTGATTTAGATGGGCTCTTCAAAGACTGAATAAAATCATCTCACGTTATTGGTGATTTGGCTATTTCAAAATCGCTTTTCGGATGACGGAGAAGAAAAGACTGTCCGGCAGAAACTTTCTGGCTGTCAGCGTTCCTTTCGTATTCACGCCATATCGAAGCCGTTTGCTGCCGTCAGTAACGGCATCGTAGATGGTTTGAGCGACCACCGTTCCATCCGGTGCCTTCTCCCCGGATTTCTGCATATTTGGCATCGCCTTCTCGATAAATTGATCGTATGAGGTTAGCCCTTCTTTCCGGGTTAAATCCTGGGAACGGTCGTAAAAATCGGTTTTGATCGGGCCGGGTTCTATGATCTTGACGCGAATATTGAACTGCTCAAGCTCATATTGCAGAGATTCCGAAAAGCCCTCCACGGCCCACTTGGTCGCATGATAGAGGCTGTATAGAGGAAAAGTAATGCGTCCGCCGACCGACGCAACGTTAACGATATAACCGCGTTTCTGTTTGCGAAAATACGGCAGAATCTCGCGGCAGACATTCATCAAACCGAAAACATTCGTCTGAAACTGCTTTTCTATCTGTTCCTGCGTCGCGGCTTCGAACGGACCGACCAGGCCGTAACCGGCGTTGTTGACAATTACATCTATGCGTCCGAATTTCTCGATCGTAGAGTCGATTGCCGATCTTATAGAATCGACATCGGTGACATCGAGCCTAAAACACTCGAGATCCGCTATACGCTGTAGGTCTTCGGCTTTTTCAGGTGATCGCATTGTCGCGGCGACCTTCCAACTCTTTGCCTGAAACAGTTTTGCTGTCTCTTTCCCGATGCCGCTTGACGCACCGGTGATCAAAATTACTTTTTCCATATAAGAAATTTACCACAGACCAGGGCAGAACTGTCTGCGTCACCAAGTGGCTGAATCGTCGTCGCCGTATAGTGTGGTTTTCATTCACGCCTTTGATTATTGCGTCATTGCCACCAACTTACGCGGGCGGTTCTGCATTCCTATGGTAAAATATGCAGATGAAATTCCTCCACATTTCGGATGTCCATCTGGGCTGCACAAGGTATCAGCTTGCCGAGAGTCCGCGAGATTTTTTCGATGCTTGGATCGACGTGCTGCGGCGTTACGGAATCGGCGAAAAGGCCGATTTTGTAATTATGTGCGGGGATTTTTTTCATAAGCGGAGCGTTCCGCCGGAGACGATGAACTACGCTGTCGCCGGATTGCAGTTGATGAAGGACGCCGGCATTCCGGTGGTGGCAATCGAGGGAAATCACGATCAAAAGCATTCTGACAGCGATTACAGTTGGCTTCGTTCCCTTGCAAACTGGAACCTAATTCATCTGCTGGAACCTACTAACGAAGAAAGCCGGATAAATTACAAACCCTGGAATGAAGAAGACGGAAAGGGCGGTTTTATAGACATCGGACGGGCCCGCATCTTCGGCTCGCACTGGTACGGAGCCTCTGCAAATTGGGCGATACCTATGCTGACAGAAGCCATTAAACAAAACCGCCGCGAAGGCGCGTTTCAAATTTTGTTGCTGCACACGGACGTCGAGGGACACCAGACGCATCCGATACCGGCACTTTCGCTGTCGGCCTTGAAAGAGCTGAAATCTGTGACGGATTATGTCGGCCTCGGCCATACGCACATGCATTACGAGATCGACAATTGGGCCTTCAATCCAGGTTCGATAGAAGTAACGAACATTGCTGAGTTTCGCGAAAAACGCGGCGTGTTTTTGGTTGAGGTCGATGATAATAATACAGTTTCCGCACGCCATGTCGAAGATTACAGGCACAGGCCGTTTCAGCGTCTGCCGTTCGATGTCGATGGCTATGCAGACACCAGGGATGTGACTCAGGCTGTGCTTGAAAAGATCTCAAACCAAGCTCGTCGAGCCGAACCTGAAATGCCGGCACCGATCATTGAGATTGCGTTGAAGGGACAACTCGGCTTTCCAAATTCGGTGCTCGAACTTCAAAAAATTCGAGAGGAAGCTCAAAAAATAACTGGAGCGTTGCACATTCGTGTCAAGAATAACTCGGTTCCGGTCGATTACGCCGTTGCCGCCGACCTGGAAGAAGATGCAAGCCGCGAGACGCTCGAACGCCGCGTCGTGGAAGATCTTATAGTTCGCGACAACCGATTCAAAACACGGATCGAAGATATTTCCGACGCCGTTATCGGAGCAAAACGCTTAGCTCTGAGCGACGAAGAACCGGAAAAGATAGCTGATTTCATAGCTCAAAAAGCTGTCGCGATTTCACCAAACGCGAACCGAATCTAAATGTCCGAAGCACTGGATAAAGTCAAGGGAATCGAACAGCTTCCGCTGTTCCCACTTCCGCTCGTGCTTTTGCCGAACGAGTTGTTGCCGCTTCACATTTTCGAGCCGCGGTATCGGCAGATGCTCGAAGATATCAAGCCCAAAGGTAATCTATTCGGCGTAACGCTGTTCGAACCGAATGAGGATTTTATCGACCGGCCCAAGGTCGGAACGGTTGGCTGCGTTGCCGAAATTCGCGAGTCCCAATCGCTGCCTGACGAACGCACAAATATCCTGACGATCGGGCTGGTGCGCTATCGTTTACTTAAGTATGCCGATGCCGACACGCCTTATTTAACAGGTGAAGTGGAGTTTTTTGAAGACGACCGCAATGAGGAGGAAGCCGCAAAAAAGGCTGCTGAAAAGGTCTTTTCCCTGTTTGACCGTATTGCTAAAGCGGCCTTCAAAATGAGTGGTAACCGCGGGAGATTCCCAGAAATACAGCCCGCCGAACCGGAGCCGCTTTCATTCCTGGTCACCGCGGCGTTCAACTTGGAAAATGAACTGAAGTATCGCCTTCTCGAAATGACCTCAACGGTCAAAAGGCTCGAACGGCTCAAGGGAATTCTCGATCAGGCAGTCGTGCAAATGGAAGACAGCGCCGAGATCCATAAGGCCTCGCAAACCAATGGCCATGCCAAAAAGAAACTCGATATTTAAAAGCTCCCGACCGTATCGCCCGAGATCACTGCAAGGTTAAAGCTTGTCTTAAAAAATCTATAACGCGCTGATCGTATGCTTCGGAAAGCTCGATGGAGGCGCTGGTTATGCTGTATCCCGAAGGGCTTAGATCGGTCTTGGAATCGACCGTAGTTGTTGCCGGAAAACACTTGCCAGTTTTCGATGTCGAATCCTGAAACTTTGGTGCGTCGATACCGCCCAGCAGCATTACTCGTCTGTTCTGCATTAAACGCGCCATCTCGCATGAAGTGGCACGCTGGTAACAGCCCTGATAGTAATAGGGATATGCTCCGAGCGAGGCGACCTTAGCTGTTATGGAACTTGCGAAAGGAAATCGCTGGCTGATCGCGTTTTCGAGCATGGAATCGGAATTCGCCGGAACTGAGTCGAGAACCAGTGCCTTTACGGTCGGGTCGTTGGACGCTGCAAAAATTCCTGATAATGCCCCAAGTTCAATCCCATAAATGCCGACTTCCTGGCTGATAAGCGGTATCTGCTCTGGCGTTTTCATGCTCCGAAGATAGACTATTGCGTTGGCCACATCGTCACCCTCGCAACCGCCGAAGGTAGAATGCTTTACACCTGGACCTTCACCGTGCCCCCTTTGATCTGGCATCAATACGGTAAAGTTTGTGGCTTCATTAAGCTTGACGCCGAGATTCAAGAGGTGCGAACGGTCGGTTCCGTACCTGTGCAGTAAAACTACTGCGGGCGAATTCGGCGTTCCGCGCAGAAGCCAGCCTCTAGCCGGCGTTCCGTCTCTATTGGCCCATTTTTCGTCAGTGACCTGAGCGCCGCGCGAACTTAGTTGGCCGTACTTTTCGGGCGTAACGAGCGGCACGGAAACAGAAGGTTGCGATATTTCGTAAACCATCCATATGGATGAAGCTGCAAGCGCGATAAAAAGCAAAACCCCGACCGGCAAAAGCAGTCGGAAAAAGCTCTTAAAAAGACGATTGATTTTAGCCATAATTTCTTCGGAAGATATTGAAAATGCAACGAGAAAGAGATTACGTGAGTCTTAAAGGCAGCCTTAAGAAAAAAGGCTTTAGATATGACAACTAAAATGCTACCATATTTGGCGTTCGCAAGGAAGATTTTTCTACAAATGACAATTCAACGCATTTCCGCTCTTTTCCTCTGTTTCTCGCTTTACATCGTCACTTCTCAGGGACAGGTTGCGGCTGTTAGAACCAGTTCTAACAGTGTCCCGGATACTTTGTCACAGTTCCTCCCGATTGCATCCGTGAAAGAAGGGATGAAGGGTGTAGCTCGAACCGTATTCCAGGGATCGAAGCCGGAGGAGTTCAACGTTGAGATATTAGGCGTGATTCCCGGCGGCATCGGGCCAAAACAGGATTTGATCGTTGGCCGAATCAGCGGCGGCAAGGCCGACAGGACAGGCGTATTCGCCGGAATGTCAGGTTCTCCTGTTTACGTAGACGGAAAGCTTCTCGGTGCGATCTCTTACAGTTTTCCATTCGCCAAGGAGCCCATTTGCGGTATTACGCCGATCGAACAAATGATCGCGATATTCGAACACCGTTCAGGCGCAAGATCGGGACAGACGGAACCACGATCCTTTTCGTTTGCAGAGCTTGCTTCGACAAAATTGGATTTATTTTTCTCAAGATCGACAACCGCGGCCGGTTCGAGCGTTGTGTTCTCCGCGAATTCGGCAATGGCTTCGGTTGCCGGACAGTCATTTCGGCCGATCGGAACGCCTCTTTCTTTTTCCGGCTTCAGCCAGGAAGCTTTAGATCTTTTCGCTCCGCAGTTAATTCAGGCCGGTCTGGTGCCGGTGTCTGCCGCAGGCGGTGCAGCCCGCATTACTCCTTTTAAAAAAGCCGATGAAACAACGCTTCTTGGCGGTACATCTGTTTCGATGCAGCTTACACGCGGCGATTACAGCATGGCGGCATCGGGCACAGTAACCTTTCGGGACGGAAAAAAGATATATGCTTTCGGCCATCCGTTCATCAGCCTCGGGAGCACGGATCTGCCGATGTCCGAATCAGAGGTTGTTACGGTCGTTCCGAACATTAACAATTCCTTCAAGCTTGCCGTGCCCGGATCGATGGTTGGCGCCATGACACAGGATCGGGCTACGGGCGTTTACGGTACGCTCGGCCAGGCTCCGACCATGATCCCTGTGAGAATAAATGTCGAAACGAGCCGCGGAGCAAAAGATACAATTAATTTCGAAGTTGCTCGCGACGATTTTCTGACTCCTTTGTTATTGAACATCGCGGTCTTTAATTCATTGGTTGCGCAGGAACGTTCGCTAGGCGAAACAACGGTCCAAATAAAAGGACAGATCAATCTCGCCGCTCACGAACCTATCAAGATCGACCGAAGATTTTCCGGCGGCCAGGCTACGCAATCAGCTGCGGGCTCGGTTGCCGTGCCGGTTAATGTACTGCTTCGCAGCAGGTTCGATGATCTGCAAATAAAAGGAATAGAGATTAACGTAGTTTCGAGCGATGGCAGCAAGACAGCTCTGCTTGAGCGAGTTTCGGTCGATAGAAACCAATACAAGGCCGGTGAGACGATCGAAGTCAGCGCCATTGCGCGAACTTTCGGCGGCCGGACTTTTGTTCAAAAGATACCGGTGAAGATACCGGAAGATACGCCGACGGGGACGTTTTCGATCTCCCTTGGAGATGGCGCGGCGATCCAACAAGGGGCATCGATCCAGCAGCTCGTGCCGAGGAACCTCGGCGAATTGGTGGGAACTATCAACCGGCTGAAACTGTCCGACCGTCTTTATGTTCAAATGTTTCGAACAAGCACCGGAGCTATCATCGGCGCTAGCGAAATGCCGAATCTGCCGCCGTCGGTTCTAGCCACCCTTAACAATGACCGCACAGCCGGAGGAATAAAACCCGCAGTTCAAACAATAGTGACCGAATCGGTAATTCCACCGGCGGATTTCATAATCTCCGGACAGCAAACACTGGTGATAGAGGTCATAAAGTAGCATTTCAGGCCTGTTCATACCGTGTTTCTTCGTCAGCCGAATCTCCTTCGACCCAAACTTCACCTTCGGCGTAAACTTCCTTTTTCCAGATCGGGACGGTTCGTTTTAGTTCGCGGATGAGCCATTCGCAGGCAGCGAATGCGGCTTTGCGATGCGGTGAGGCTACGGAGATGACGACGCTCGTTTCTCCGATCTCTAGCTTGCCGAGACGATGGACTATGCCAACGTTCGAGATTTTGAAATCCTTCTTCGCATGCTTGATCAGCTTCTGCATTTCCTTCAAAGCCATCGGCTCGTAAGCCTCATAAAAAAGATGCAGCGTCTCGCGTATCGAGCCGTCGCTTTGCTTAGTGAATTTTCTCGCGTATCCATCCAGCGTAACCGTCGCGCCGCACTCCGGCGGAACGACGCGGCGGGCAACGGAAATAATGTCGATAGGTTCGGTTGTAAGTTCAAAGAAATCCATGCTTTTCCGGTTGCCGTTCTGAAACCCCGTCATTAATCGTCAGTGGTTCTCTCAACTTGTTTCGCTGGCAAAAACGGTTGTATCAATTGTCCAAAGTAGCCGTTCGACGGCTCTGTTCCGCCTATTACGCCATACGAAGCTGGCCAAATGCCCTTCGGAAGGTAATAGGTTCCAAAAAGCCGGTCCAAAACTGGCAAATGCACCGCGAAATTCTTATCAACTAGGTTTTGATCCGCACAATGATGCCAGTGATGAAACTGAGGCGTGGCTGTCAGCCACCGTAGCGGACCAAATTCGAAACGCAGGTTCGAATGTATGAATGTTGCATGAATGCTTACAAAAACGATATAAGCGAAGAGCGGAGCCTCCGCGAATCCGAGAAGATAGATCGGAATGTACGAGATTCCACGGGTAACTGCAACGTCAACAAGATGCAGACGCGAACCTGCCAGCCAATCCATCGATTCTGCAGAATGATGCGCCAAGTGAAACCGCCAAAGGAGCGGCACGGCATGGAAGAGCCGATGTACCCAGTACTGCGCAAGGTCTGCAACCAAAAGGATCCCGAGGAATTGGAGTACGAACGGAAGGCTGCCGACCCAACCCTGTATTTCTGCGTTCACTGCCCAACTAAAAAGGATCATGGCGGGCTTCAACGTCAAGATCGTTGTTAACTGGACCAAAACGGCACTGAAGAAGAAGTAGGTCAGGTCGGTTCTCCAACTGGATCGGAAAATCGGTTGATCCCTTCTCTTCGGAAATAATTGTTCGAGCGGAACGAACACCACAGAGAATGCAATGAGATTCAGAAGGAACCAATCCAATCCAAGAAACGGCCCCTCGGTCATCTCGCCATCGATTGTCACCCGCGAACCGCCCATTAAAGCCGCAAGCAGGGTCAACCCGATCCCGCTCAATCCCGCCGCTTTACTGCGGCGCAGCATAATGCTGACCACACCCAGCACGAACGAACTCACCAATATAATGTGAAGCAGTGCGCGGACATACGGCACCGGATAAACCTCGCGAAGCTCCGGCATTGTCAGCAGCCACGGAAAATGAAAGCAGAGCACTGCCCCAACACCGATCGCTCCCAAAGCCACCGAAAGCGTACCGCTGATCCAGCCGTGTCCGAAACTCTTTGGCTGTTCGTTCTCGATCATTCCACTGTCGAGATTCATATCGGGCTGTTGACTGTGGGAATCGGCATTACTATTTCTGATTCATACTAGTTGGCCGATCGATTTGGCCTTTCAACTCATCAGTCAGGCTTTCCCACAGGTGAGGGTGAGATTCGACCAAACGAGCAATATCACCCAGGTCCTTGATACGCTTGCTCTGTCGTCGCGTCGGATCGCGCCATGCCATGATCTTGCCGCTTAACGTGTCTTCGAGACTTGCAACCCGGAGGAGGATTCCGTGTACATCAGCCGGAACGCCTCGGCCGGCGAAATCCTTGTAGAATCCCTCGGTAGTAAGTTGAATACCAACCTTCGACTTTCCTTTGAAATTTATCGACCAATCAAACGTTTCGGCCTTAAAGCCCGCTTCTTTGAGAGCCGTTTCAGCCCGTTCTATAGAATCGGCAGCGACTACAAAATCGACGTCCTGCGTGACCATCGGCTCTTCCGCCCAATGGTTGACCGCAACGCCCCCGATCGCGCACCAAACAATATCGGCTTTTTCCAGCGCATTAACGAAACGCATCACGTCATCCGTGCCGCCGAGCGTTTGCCAGTCATAGAATTGTTTATCCGTCATAGACCCTTACGAGTATAACCGAGAACTCATCCACCCGAGACAGCGGTAAAAATAGCAAGTTCATCACCATCGCGAAGAATTTCGTCGCCGCATGCGTAGGTTTGGTTTATCGAATAGAGCAGCTTGTGTTTTGATATGTCGGGAAATGCCTCGACGATTTCGCGAACGACCTGTTCGCAGCTCGAATCTGCCACCGGCTCCAAAGTAAGCTCACGCTGGCCGATCAAGTCCGCCGTCAGGCCAAAAAACAAAGCACGAATATTCATAGTTGGGGGACTCGCAACTGAAATTCTCGCTGGTTCTCTCTGAGTCTCACTATGGCCCTCGTTCTGCGCTAAGTATAGGATCACAACCTCCGAATTATCCGCGCTGCAAGTCCGCCGATCGTTGCAATGATCATGTCTAGCGATACGACCATGATAATAACTGAAATAATCATCAACGCATCGGTTTCAATCTGCGGATCACCGGGACCGATTTTCCATGAGATGTACCAACCGATGGTGGAGTTAACGAGCCCAATAAGTGCTCCGGCGAAGGTCGCATAAATCAAACCAACATATTTCGAAACCGCGAAGCCTACACCGGCAGTAATTGCTATTGAAATGGGTATCAACCATGAATAATCGAAGCCTAAATTACGTGAGGCCAAAGCACCAAAACTTGAAACTGCTATGACGGCAACAAACCCCGCGAGTGTTATTAGTAAGAAAGTTTTCATTGGTAAGGGTGTCCGGCGGCTCGCCGACCATTTGAGCAAAATAGGTCATGATTGGGAAAGTCAAAGCATAAGTTCGTATTTCTAGTCAGTAAGTAGCACCTAAACTAAATGGGGCAACATGCATCGCTAATGCCTAACGACACTTCAACAAGTTACCTTATGGCACCTTCGAGCGGACTCGACGCCGAAGCGTAAAGGCGTTTCGGCATGCGGCCCGAAAGGTATGCGAGGCGACCGGCTTCGACGGCGAGTTTCATTGCCATCGCCATTTGGGCAGCGTCTCCGGCTTCGGCGATGGCTGTGTTCATGAGGATGGCGTCGGCCCCGAGTTCCATGGCGATGGCGGCGTCGGACGGCACGCCGACTCCGGCATCGACGATTATGGTTGCGCCCGGCAATTGCTCACGCATTATGCGTAAATTCGATGGATTCTGAACGCCCATTCCCGAACCAATAGGAGCGGCAAGCGGCATGACGGCCGGGCATCCCGCGTCGAGCAGCTTTTTCGCCATTATCAGATCGTCGGTGAAATACGGCAGCACGACGAAGCCTTCGCCGACGAGGACTTTTGCGGCAGCGAGTGTTTGCTCATTGTCCGGCAGCAGCGTTACGGGGTCGCCGATGACCTCCAGCTTGATCCAGTCGGTTTCTAGCGCCTCTCTTGCAAGCCGTGCCGTGCGGATAGCATGGTCCGCGTCGTAACAGCCCGCCGTGTTCGGCAATATCTGCATTTTCGGGTCGAGATAATCCAAAAACGATTCGGTACTGCGGTCGAGCGGAACGCGATTGACCGCAACTGTAACCATCTCCGCTCCAGACGCAGCATGAGCCGCCTGCATCTCGTGAAAAGAACGGTACTTGCCGGTGCCGATGATCAAGCGTGAAGAAAAAGACTTTCCTGCTAAAACAAATGAGTCTGACATCTATAATTCGATTTTCAAGCAAAGTCCAAGAGAAAGCAACGAAGATGGGAGCGGTGAGCGTCTCGCTCACCAAGTTTGCGGAGCAAACTAATGACCACCGAGACGGTGGCAGTTCCAGTCAGCCACCACCGACGAAATGAATGACCTCTAACCGGTCGCCATTACCGATTGTCGTTTCATGCCAGTCCTTTTTTCTGACAACCTCGCGATTTAGTTCGACGGCGACGCGCTGTTTGGGCATGGAAAAGCTATCGAGCAGCCTATCCAGTGAGATGCTATCCTCTATGTCGCGCGATTCGCCATTAATAAAAATGGTCATCATAACTATAACCATTTTCCTACATATCCGAGATAAAACCAAAATTTGCTAACCGTGTGCGATAGCCCGCCGCAGTTCGATCTCTTCGCCGTCTGTCATTGCTCTGACTAGAAATGCCGCACGGCCGTCCGTAAAATTGGGAAGTTGCAGATTCACTTTCGCAATTCCGTTGTCGTCAGTGGTTGAATGAAAGATCAGCGGCCGAAACGTCGACCCCAGTATTTTTACCATTATTTGAGCGTTAGCGACCACTTTTCGCTGGCTGCCGCGGCAAACCATGACCATTACGGTTTTGCGCTCGCCACCCTTGAATTTCGAATCGCTCAAGAATTCGATGCTCAGTTTATTATTCGACGGCCTGTCTTTTCCGGCCATGTCGCTTACGATCTCAACCGCTTCGTCGGGAAGAATAATGTCGTCATCCAAAATGCTGATGACATCGACCAGCGGTTCGGCGTCCGAATACTTGAGTCCGAGATCGGTTTCTTCTTCCAGTTCGGGTTTCGGAATCGGAGCCTCGGATTGGGACAAATCCGGGTGAGGAACGGCGGATGGTTCTTTTGAAAGCTTTTCAGATTCGATAGTGGCAATCGTTTCACCGTCTGCTGCCACTGAAATGCCACGAGTTTTTTTAGCATCTTTGACTGAAAGATTCTTTAGGTCATGGATTCGGCCCAATTGAACTGCCGCGCAGATTAATCTGTGCTGTTTTTGAAGCCTTTCCGCCAAAACCTTTTCGTCGAAACCATCATCGATAAGGTCGTCATACGGCGCACGCTTGCTTGCCAAAATAGTGCCGCGGTCGTACACCAGCGACAGGATTATCGGTTTCGAAAGGCCTTTGTCCTCCGTCTGGACATGATAAGTAACGCCCTCGAATTCTATGTCTGTATTGAAACCTGTGATCACAATTCTTGAGTTTCGGCGAGAAAAAGGAAGGAAGCCGGCGGACACAATGTGTCACGAAAACGTTAACACACGAATTCGTCCGAGGTCAATAAATAATTGGTTTAGATAGACGTTGGATTGTATATTCCGCACCGGATATTCGGCCTTCGGAATTTGCCCAAAAGCTGTTCGAAGCATTGCTTGACACCAATAAAGGCTTAACATACGATTGAGTTTGTTCCGAAATGCCCGTTTCCTGGTTTAGAAATGAGGCACCCGTATGCTTTACGGATTTACGGTCACACCTTTATAAGGGGTTCAAATGTCTGAATTTAACCTAATGGACTACGCACCGATCGGAATCATGTTCCTGGTCGCTATGGGCTTTGCCGTTAGCCAGCTGCTGGTCACGCAATTGATCGGTCCGCGCAAACGTACGGCAACGAAGCTGATGCCATACGAATGCGGCAAAGATCCGGTCGGCGGAGCCAGAGACAGATTCTCCATTAAGTTTTATACCGTTGCCGTCATCTTTCTGTTGTTCGACATCGAAGTCCTTTTCATCGTGCCGTTTGCGGTAGCTTTCAAGAGTCTGCTAGAGCAGGAGAAGATCAGCGGCATAGCTTTCGGATCAATCGCGTTTGTTGAAATTATGGTTTTCCTCGGAACGCTTGTCGTCGGATACATTTACGTCTGGAAGAAAGGCACCTTCGATTGGGGATTGCAGGCACGAGCCGAGGCCAGGGCCGAAGCCAAAGAATTGGCGAAGAAGAAACGACAAGACGGTTACGAGGTCAAGAAAGCAGCCTAACGATTTTGATTTGGAATCCAAAATCCGCAATCCACAATCTAAAATCACAATATGGGTTTAGAAAATACATTATTCGAATCACTTCCTGACGTGGTCACCGTCAAGCTAGACGCCGTCGTGAACTGGGCAAGGAAATCTAGCCTTTGGCCGGCGACTTTCGGCCTGGCGTGCTGCGCGATCGAGATGATGAACACCGTTTCTGCACGCAACGACCTTTCAAGATTCGGCGCCGAAACATTCAGAGCGTCGCCGCGGCAGGCTGACGTAATGATCGTTTCGGGACGCGTTTCCCGAAAGATGGCTCCGGTTCTTCGCAGAATATACGACCAAATGCCTGAGCCGAAATGGGTTATCTCGATGGGTGCGTGCGCCACGTCCGGCGGAGTTTTTGATAATTACGCTATCGTACAGGGCGTAGACAAGATAGTACCGGTCGATATTTACGTTCCCGGCTGTCCGCCGCGTCCGGAAATGCTCGTGCACGCGATCACGATGCTTCAGGAAAAGATAATGAAGGAATCGATGAAGGATCGCCGCGATACTTTCGAGCCGGAATCGCGCGAATCCATCGTTCCCGGCACGCTGCCCGTAACCGAAGGCACGGCACTCGAGCGCGAGACCGAAGTCGAAGTGGCGAGCGGCGAAACTTCGCGGCCGTATTCCGTTCCGTCGCGGCACGAGCGACGACGCAGTTCGTAAAAAAGAAAGAATTTGGCCGCAGATTAACGCAGATACACGCGGATAGGAAAAACAGATTTGTTTGATCTGCGTCATCCGCGTCAATCTGCGGCAAAGATTTATTATGACGGAGAAACTCCACGGCTACGTAGAAAAGTTGAAGTCACAGAACGCAGCTTGGGTCGCCGATGTTGCCGATGCACACGGCGAAGTCACGGTCATCGTGCCGCGCGAGTCGATTGTCGATGCTTGCAGTTATTTAAAGAGCGAGTGCGGTTTCGACATGCTCGCCGATCTTTGCGGCGGCGATCGCGGGCCAGAGGAAGACCCGCGTTTTGAGGTCAACTATCATCTTTTTGGCACAAAGCATCACGACCGTCTGCGTTTGAAAGTTTTGCTGAGCGAAGACGACGCTCACGTCGCGACGGTCACGCATCTCTGGAAAACCGCCGATTGGCACGAGCGCGAAACATACGATCTCGTAGGCGTGATCTTCGACGGACATCCCGACCTGCGGCGCATCTTGCTGCCTTCGGATTTTGACGGTCACGCTCTCAGAAAGGATTATCCGCTGCGCGGCTACGAGCCGTACAGCATGAATTAGCAAATCGGAATCGTCAATTGTGAATCGAATTTCGATTTGCGAATTACGATTTACGAAATTATGAGCACTGCAGTAGAAAACATTCCGAGCCAGTTCGAGGTGATGGATCAGTCGCTCGAGTCGCAAATGACGCTGTCGATGGGACCGCAGCATCCTTCGACGCACGGCGTTCTGCGGCTCGATCTGCGGCTGGACGGAGAGTTGGTCGTAAAGGCCATCCCCGACATCGGATATCTCCATACCGGAATGGAGAAGCTCTTTGAATACAAGAAATACCAGCAAGGCATAGTCATTACGGATCGAATGGATTATCTCAATCCGCTGGGCAACAATCTTGCATACGTGATGGCTGCGGAAAAGCTCTTGCAGCTTGAGATACCCGAACGCGCACAGGTTATACGCGTGTTGATGTGCGAACTGCAGCGTATTGCATCACACATGGTATGGCTCGGGACGAGTGCACTCGATCTCGGCGCGATGAGCGTCTTCTTTTTCTGTTTTCGCCAGCGCGAGAAGATCCTGAATCTGATCGAGGCCGCTTCAGGCGGCCGAATGACGCCGAGCTATTTTCGTATCGGCGGGCTGATGATGGACCTGCCGGCGGGATTCGAGCGTCGCGTGAAACAGTTCATGGAAGATTTTCCGGAGGCGTTGGACACATTCGAAACACTAGTCACCGGAAACACTATCTGGCGAAGCAGAACGCAAGGCATCGGCGTAATTGAAAAAGACGAGGCGATAAATTGGGGACTTACCGGCCCGTCGCTTCGCGGCAGCGGCGTCGAACTGGATCTTCGCAAAGCTAATCCGTACACGGGTTACGAGACTTACGACTTCGACATTCCGACCGAAACGGACGGTGATGTCTGGTCGCGATTCCGCGTCCGAATGCGAGAGCTTTACGAGTCGCACAAGATCGTCCGCCAAGCTTTGGAACGTCTGAAACCGGGACCGATCAAAGCAGACGCTCCGAAGGTGGTACTTCCCGATCGCGACGATATGCGAAAGCATATGGATTCGCTGATCCACCACTTCCTGATCGTCGCCGAAGGTTTCAATGTGCCCGAAGGCGAGGTCTACATGCCGATCGAGGCATCGAAAGGCGAACTCGGCGTCTATATGAAATCGAACGGCGGGCCGAAGCCCGAACGCGTCCACTTCCGCGGCCCAAGTTTTGTAAATTTATCGGCACTGCCCGTAATGAGCGAAGGCGAAATGGTCGCGGACGTGGTGGCGATTATCGGGAGTTTAGATATTGTGTTGGGTGAAATTGATCGCTAGGACTGAATATGAACGAAAGAGAATTGCTCGAAGGAATTTCGAAGAAACTCGATGTCGTTGCTGAAGACGTTCGTACGAACTCGTATCGAATCGACAGGATCGAAGCGGGAATCGACAATCTCGATAAAGCGACCTCTGCCAGATTTGATCGAATCGATCGCGGCGTGGAGGTATTAGCAGACAAATTAAACCTAATGTCGAAACAATTTTCTGCGGTTACTTCCAAAGTGATTGAGAGCGATCAGCGATTAAATCATGTCGAGGCTCGCCTAGCTGCTTTGGAGGGAGAGATTCACTGAAGCAATGGCAGGAGCAACAGCTACAAGTTTTACAGATCGGATACTCGTTTCTGACGAGGTGGCGGAGTTTTCTCCGGAGATCGTCGATGAGATGAAGTCGCATCTGACGAAGTATCCGCCCGAGCGAAGCCGTTCGGCGTTGATACCGCTGTTGATGCTCGTGCAGCGCGAGCGTGGGTGGATCGATAATGCGGGCGTTAATTTCTTGGCAAAGTTTTTGAATCTCGAGGTCACCGACGTTTGGGAGACGGCGACGTTTTATTCGATGTTCAATCTGCGTCCTGTCGGACGTCATCACATCCAGGTTTGCAAGACGCTTTCGTGCAGAATAATGGGCGAGCCGGAGATCACCGATCATATTTGCTCGAAACTTGGAATTCACGTTGGCGAAACAACCGAGGACGGCAAGTTCACCGTCACGCGTGTCGAATGTTTAGGAAGCTGCGGCACGGCGCCGATGATGCAGATCGGCTTTGATTACCACGAAGATTTGACGATCGAGAAGGTGGATAAGATTTTGGCGGAGTGTAAATAATATGCATTACAAAGTTGCTTTACATCATACCGACGAAGGCTACAGCGTTTCATGTCCGGCATTGCCGGGTTGCTGGTCACAGGGCGATACGGAAGAAGAAGCGTTGGAAAACATCCGGCTTGCGATAGCCGAGTATCTCGAAGTCGTTGATATGAATTTGCTCGATGCCGAGGTGCGAGAGGTGGAGGTTGCCGCTTAGATGCCGAAGATTCCCGGTATCAATCATTTGAGGGCGGTAAAAGCTTTGGAGAAAGCGGGATTCCGGATTGCTCGACAAGGAAGTCATATTGTCATGACCAACGGAGAAAGGATTGTGACGGTTCCAAGACACAATCCTGTTAATTCGCTGACCATGGGTGGGATTGTGAAAGATGCCGGATTAACGGTCGAAGAGTTTAGGAAATTCTTGTAAAGGGCAGGCTGCCGACCTGTCTTGGAGATGATATGAAAAAACTAATGATCCTAGCGGCGGCCATGATGATTGCGTGCACAACCGTTACCACAATCGGTCAGGTTAGGCCGCCGAAACCAGATCCCGAGAAATGGGAACTTGCATCTGCCGGCGTTGGCGATGAAAGCCTCACAATGTTCTATCTTCGCAAAAATAGCATAAGTCTTGTCGCCCCGAATGTTTACAAATTCTGGATGCGGATTTATGAGTTCGAGGACAGAAAATGGCTGCCTGGCTATAGGCTGGTGCTCTTCGAGGTCGATTGCCGAGTGAAGCGCTGGAGATTGAAGCAGGATTTGGTGTATGACGAAAAGGATAAGCAGGATGAAACCAAATCTGTCGTTGACGATGCTAAGGCAAAGTGGATAGACACTCAACCCGATACCGCGCTGGACAAGTTATTTGAGGGAGTTTGCCAGCGAGGGGCTCAATAAACCGCCAAAACAACACAGCGGACCTGCTATAAGGTATGGAAATCAAAGCCATCGGCTGCGAGCCGTTACAGCTAAAGCGAGTGGGCATGAAAGACGGCCATACGCTGAAGGTGTATCAAAAAACGGGCGGCTATAAATCGCTTGAAAAGGCGCTCGGAATGACGCCGGCCGACATTATTGAGGAAGTGAAGGCGAGCGCGCTGCGTGGACGCGGTGGTGCGGGTTTTCCGAGCGGAATGAAGTGGTCGTTCGTTCCGAAAGATTCGCCAAAGCCAAAATACATCGTCTGCAACGCCGACGAATCGGAGCCGGGCTCGTTCAAAGACCGCTATTTAATGGAACGCGACCCGCACTCGATGATCGAGGGAATGATCATCGCGGCCTATGCATTGGGCTCGGCCACCGGTTACATTTACACGCGCGGCGAGTACAAATACCTGATCGACATAATGGATTTTGCTTTGCAGGAAGCACGCGATGCGGGCGTGCTCGGCAAGAATATTCTCGGCTCCGGTTTTGATCACGATATTTTTACGCACACGGGTGCGGGCGCGTATATCTGCGGTGAGGAGACCGCCCTGCTGAGTTCCCTCGAGGGCTATCGCGGACATCCGCGTATGAAGCCGCCGTTCCCTGCGGTCGAGGGACTTTATGCCTCTCCGACGATCGTGAACAATGTCGAAACGTTCACTTCTGTTCCGCAAATAATCGAAATGGGCGGCGACGCATGGCGAGATCTGGGCACTGAAAAAAGCGGCGGAACAAAACTCTGGTCGGTCAGCGGCCATGTCAAAAAACCCGGTGTTTACGAGCTGCCGATGGGCTACGCCGATATGGAAAAGTTCATCATGGAAGACTGCGGCGGGATGCTCCGCGACGATAAGAAGTTGAAAGCGGTGATTCCCGGCGGTTCGAGCGTTTACATAATGAACGCCGGTCAAATTCTTGGCAAGAACGTGACAATGGATTACGAAGGCCTTGTCGCGGCGGGCTCGGCCCTCGGCACCGGCGGCTTTATCGTTATGGACGAAACCGTTGATATTGTCGAATCGACAAAGAATCTGACCGAGTTTTACAAACACGAATCGTGCGGGTGGTGTACGCCGTGCCGCGAGGGGACAGACTGGCTGGTGAAAATATTCGACCGCATCACATCCGGAGGCGGACGCCCCGAAGATGCGCAATTGATGTTAGACATTTGCGACAACATCGAAGGCAAGTCGTTCTGCCCTCTAGGCGACGCCGCAGCATGGCCGATACAAAGTGCAATTAAGCAGTTCCCGGACGATTTCAAGAAATGGCTTGTTGATAAAACGAACGGCCACAACATAGAGGCGAACGTTTAGTTGAATAATATTTAACTGCGTTCCGGACGACCGGCCGGATTTTTCGAATTCATTCTTCTGGTCCTTCTTTGGGGGGCAAAGCCGAAACCGCATGACAAGAAGAATGAGAAATCAGAGACCTGAACGGGAAATATGAGGAGGTAAGCGATGACGAAGCTTGAATTGATCCGTAAATCGATTTGGACAACTGTTTTTGTTGCTGCTTTTTCGGTTTCGGTTTTTTCTCAGAGTGGCGGACTTGTTAGCGCTCAGCGGACGGCAACTGTAACAGCCGCTGCTTTCAATAGACGCGTGAACGAAATCTACGGCTCGTCCGCACCGGCTCCGCTCCGGGGTTCTTTGAATTTGTATAAAGTCACGTACCGTTCGCGGGACGCTAATGGCCGCAACGCGATTTTGTCCGGGCTGGTCATTATTCCGTCGAACGGCGCGCAGAACGGAATTGTAGTGTTCAATCACGGCACCGCCGTGTATAACAACCATATGCCGTCGCGTTTCATCGGCGCGGCGAATGGAATCGAGGCCGAAACCGCGATGCTCGCGTTTGGATCGGGCGGTTATGCGATAGTGATGCCTGATTATATCGGTCAGGGAGATCACACAGGCGGGCATCCATATCCGGCGAATGTCGCCAACAGTTTTGCCGGAATGGACCTGATCAAACCCGCGAGGGCGGTTGGCCGCAGAAATAACCTGGACATCGGCGATGCTCTTTACATTACCGGATATTCCGAAGGCGGCGGCGTGGCGATGGCACAGGTCCGCGAGCTGGAACGTTCGAACGATCCGGCATATCGGGTCACAGCCGCTGCTCCGGCCTCCGGGCCGTACGATCTGTCGGGCGTGACGCGCGAGTTTATGCTTGAGCAGCCGACCGATCAGGCTGGGTTCGTCGTTAGAACTTACTTGCTCGGCGATCTTGTTTATTTTCTTCACAAGAATAAGGGCGTCAAGATCACCGATTACTTCAAGCCTTCGATGGCGTTAGCGATAAATAATTCCTACGGCGGAAAGACGAAGGATGCGGACATTGTTAAGCGTATTGGCGTCACGGCCGTGCTGATGCGAGCCAAAAACAATCTTTTCAACGTCGTCACTCCGCGTTTCAAACGTGCGATGGAAACGATGGACGTGAAGGACCCGGCGGCGAAACTGTTAAAGGAGAATGATTGTTATGACTGGACGCCGCGTACCAGAATGCTGCTGATAAACCTCGAAGGCGACACGATCGTAGCGCCAAAAAATTCGCAGGTCGCATTTCAAACAATGCGGCACCGAGGCGTCGGCCGCGACCGGTTGCGGCGATCAATAATCCGGGATTCAGGCTTGAACCACCTCACAGCCGTTCCGACCGCGATGCTCCGCGCCCGCAATTTTTTCGATGGCGGATATCAGGGCGTTCGTGATCTTGATGATAATTAGGTAGAATTTTCGATTCAATCGATTTTAAATGAGAGGTAATTAATTATGGGGAAAGGCGATAAAAGAACACGTCGGGGCAAGATTTTTGCAGGAAGCTTTGGCAAAACGCGTCCGAAACACAAAAAGAAAGTTGTCGCCGCCGGCGAAGAGCCGAAGGCAACAAAGAAAGGTAAATAGTCTGCACAGATAGTAAATGTCAACAGAACTCATAAAAGTTACGATCAACGAAAAAGAGTTTGAGGCCGAAAAAGGCGCGATCTTGATAGACGTGTGCCGCGATAATGCGTACAGCATTCCATCTTTCTGCTACTACAAAGATCTCGAACCGCAGGCCTCATGCCGGATGTGTTTAGTGCGGATCGATAAAATGCCGAAACTTCAAACCTCCTGCACGATCAAATGTATCGACGGAATGGTTGTTACGACGCAAAGCCCCGAGATCGAAAAGGCTCAGCGGGCGATGGGTGAATTTTTGCTTGTTAATCACCCGCTTGATTGCCCCGTTTGCGATCGCGGCGGCGAATGCGAACTTCAGGAAGTCATCTTCGACTGGGGCGATGTCGAAGAGCGCTTTACCGAAGAAAAGAACAAGGCACCGGAAAAGTATCTTTCGCCAATCGTTGCCAACGACCCGCAGCGTTGCATTCTTTGTAAACGCTGCACCCGCGTCTGCGACGAATGGATGGGCGAGGATGCAATCGAGGCCGGAAACCGCGGATCGAATACGGTAATCGGCACATACGGCGGCTGGCTGAACTGCTCGCAGTGCGGAAACTGCATCGAAGTGTGTCCGACCGGAACGCTGCTCGACGGCGTTTACCGCCATGCGACGCGCCCGTGGGAACTCGATCAGACGATCACGACCGACGTTTACAGTTCCGACGGAATGCAGCTCAGCATCGGCTCCCGCAGCGGCGAGGTTCACAGGATCGTTGCCCGCGACCGTTATGTTAACGGACTCAACGGCGAGTTTCTGGATGTTAAGGCTCGTTTTGCTCACGAGTTTATTAATCATAAAGATCGCATCAAAACGCCGATGATCCGCTACAAAGAAGGCGGAAAACTTATTCCGGCGACGTGGGACGAAGCTATCGCGATCGTCGCCGGTGAGTTGAAGGAATACGGAAACACGGCGGGCATAATCGCAAGCCCCAGACTGACGAACGAATCGATCTTTACTCTGGGACGCTTCGCCCGCGAGGTCATCAAAACAGACAATATTGCCGTTTCAGACCGCAGAAGCATGTCCGCGTTCTTTGCAAATCTGAGTGCTCCTCTGTGTACGCACAAAGACATACGATACGCAAAAACGATTCTACTTATAGGTGGTGAACCTGACGAAGAACAGACGTACACGGCGAAACAGATGCGCCAGGCCGTAAGAAACGGCGGAGCGAACCTGATCGTCGTAAACGAAACGCCGATCAATCTATCGCGGCGTGCGACTCAATTCATTCATATTTCGCCGGGAACGATAGACGCATTTGTTTTGGCTTTGTCAGGCGATATGGATGAAGGATCGGCCGCGACAAAGCTCGGCATCGATGCGGCGGAGATTGCGTTGTGTAAAAAAACTATTGACGAGACCGAAGGCGACCTGATCATCATGGCCGGAAGCGAACTCTCGCCTGAAGCTCAAGCCTTGATCGCGAGCACGGCTTCACGCTTTTACGCGGACAATCGGCAGGTTTTGCTGCACCCGCTGCCGCTTTATAATAATTCGGTCGGCGCTATCGACATGCTGTCCGGAGGGAAATCCATAGCCGATGTAGTAAATTCCTCAAAAGCATTGCTGATCGGCGGAAGTCTTCAGGACGCAAGCGTTCTCGCCGGCAAGGAATTCATCATAGTGCAGGAACTTTTCGAAACGGAAACAACCGCCTTTGCTGATGTGGTGTTTCCGGCGGCAAGCTTTGCCGAAGTAGACGGTACATTTACTAACAACGCCGGCAACGTTCAGCGTGTCAGAAAAGCCATCGACCCTGTTCACCAATCGAAACCTGATTGGGTGATAACGAGCTTGATGGCGCGCGAAATGGGCGTCGATCTCGGATATAATTTGTCCGCTTCAGCCGTGTTTAAGGCGATTGCCGATGCTGTTCCGGCCTACGAGGGGCTTCGCTATCCGGCATTGAAGGACGAATCGAATCCGGTACAGGTTAGACACGTGGTTTCGAGTAAAGATATTTCAGGTGCGATAGATGCCCTAAAGAAAAAGGTCGGGTCACTCGAAGCTTCTGATAAGAACAATGCAGTTCCGAAGGTTGGGCATAAGCTTCATCGCTTGACAACGCTGACCGGCAAAACCGCACAGTTTCATTTGCTTGCTCACGGCAATCCAAAGCCTGAGAATCTTTTGCTGTCGCCGCTCGCTCAGTTCGAGATGGACGGAACGCCGAAGCGCGAAGAACGTGCCGAAGCAACGGCGGTTGGTGTTGGAGATAGGGAGTAACGTGTCGATAGCCCGCATTTAAGCAAGGGCTCCGGTTGCTAAGATGATCCCATACTTATCATCCGGGCTACGACCGGGCTACGACACTAGTTTTTATGGAATCAGTTCTTAAGGGGGCTTTTCCCTTTATAGTTTTCAGCGTGGCCATTCTGCTCGCCTTTCAGGGCGTGTTGATGATCGTCGCCTACACTGTTCTGGCTGAACGTAAGGTTTTGGGTTGGATACAAGGGCGTATCGGGCCAAACCGCGTCGGGTGGTGGGGCGTTCTGCAGCCGTTCGCCGATCTTCTGAAATTTATCTTTAAAGAAGACCTCGTACCTGATAAATCCACCAAGTTCGTATATTTCCTGGCGCCGCTTGTTGCGTTGACCTGTGCTTTGCTTCCGATAGTCGTGTATCCGTTCGGCCCGCAAATCGCCGATCCTCTGGGGTGGGCTGTTCCGCTTGTTTCGGGAATTCCGTATTTGAGTGATGCAATTCCATGGATCGCCGAACAAGCGCGATTTATGCCGCTGACGATTGCCCGAATAGACGTAGGAGTTCTTTTCGTTTTGGGAATTACGTCTGTTGGAGTCTACGGCATTGCATTGGCCGGTTGGTCATCGAACAGCAAGTATTCGTTGATGGGCGGACTGCGTTCGTCAGCGCAAATGATCTCATACGAACTGGCAATGGGCGCGTCTGTGATCGGCGTCGTAATCCTCGCTGGAACCCTCGATCTGAATGGGATCATCAACGCCCAGGCAAATTCGCCGTTTCGTTGGTACATTATTCCGCAATTCATTGGCTTCGTTGTTTTTCTGATCGCGGCTTTTGCCGAAACCAACCGAGTGCCGTTCGATCTGCCGGAGGCCGAGACCGAGCTTGTCGCCGGATTTCACACGGAATACAGCGCTCTGAAATTCGCGCTCTTTTTCATGGCCGAATATGTAAATATGTTCACCGTTTCGGTTATGTGCACGGTGCTGTTCCTTGGCGGCTGGTACGTTCCGGGACTGAGCTACATTTTCGAGGTCGGCTCGATTCCCTACGCATTGGCAAGCCATGTCGCATTTCTGGGTAAGATATTTTTCTTTTTGTTCCTGTATATCTGGATTCGTGGCACGCTTCCGCGTTTCCGATTCGACCAGCTTATGAATTTTGGGTGGAGGTTTCTGCTTCCGCTGGCGCTTGCGAATGTAATCTTAACGATAGTTGTTGTTTATTTTTTGAACAGTTAGATTTAGTTTCACCGCAGAGACGCGGAGGGGGAAGGAAAATGGAAAAGTTCAAGGTTCTGTTTCTTTATTTTCCGTTATCAATTCTCTATTTTCAATCCGCTTTCTCTGCGTCTCCGCGTCACTGCGGTTAAAACATTTTATGGCTGGCACAGTCTTATTTTTTCTATTTGCCGGATTTGCCATCGCGTGTGCGGTCTCGATGGTGTATCACAAAAATCCGTTGTACAGCGCGATTTCGCTGGTCGGTGTTTTCATCGCGCTTTCGTGTATCTACGTCACGCTTGCGGCTCCGTTTATCGCGGCGGTGCAGATACTCATATATGCAGGAGCGATCATGGTTCTGGTTGTTTTTGTGATCATGCTTTTGAACCTTGATGATGACAAGCCGTTAAACCGGCTCAGATATCTTTATGCCATCGGCGGCGGTCTTGGGCTGATTTTACTCGCCCAGACGTTTTTTATTTTTTACGCTGTGATGAAAGCCCCTAATCAGGCGGTCAATACGAACGAAACGGCCGGAAAGACACTGAGCATCGGGCAGGCGATGTACACGGAATATTTGCTGCCGGTTGAGATTGTCGGCGTCCTTTTGCTTATGGCGATAATAGGCGGTGTGGTTCTGTCGCGCAGGCTTAGCCAGCCGCAGCTTGAGTTGGTCGTCGATAACGAATTGGAACGCCGACACGAGGAAGAGCAGAAGGACGATTTACGAATTGCACTTTGATGGGTTTGTTTGAATAGTCGCAGCCAGTTCGGCAACTTGCTGAATGCTGATTGCTTTTTGCTGATTACTAAAAAATGGAACCAAGCTTGGCCAGCTATCTGGCACTTTCAGGAATATTGTTCACGATAGGCGCGGTCGGCGTTATCTTTAAACGTAACGCCATCGGGATGTTTATGTGCATCGAGCTTATGCTCAATGCGGTTAACCTGACGTTTGTCGCGTTCTCGCGGTACTACGCCGATACGACCGGGCAGCTTTTTGTCTTTATGGTAATGTCCGTCGCCGCCGCCGAAGCCGCCGTCGGCCTCGGCATCATCATCGCGTTCTTCCGCAACAGCCGTTCGGTCGACGTCGATGACGCGAGTATTTTGAAGAATTGATTGTGAGATTTTACCATGGCCTCAAAATGGCTATTGTCGTTATTTATATTTAGCTTGTTATCGCAAGCCGTTTCGGCTCAGACGCTGCCGAAATCTTTGAAAACCCATTTGGATCGTAATTATCGAGGCTGGAAATTAGCCGGCGAGTGTTACGAGAAAGCGTCTGAAAACAAAAGCGTAGTTGCAGGCGACTTTGATGGAAACGGCAAAAAGGATTATGTAGTTAAGTTTGTAAGAGGCAGTAATGGTTTTTTGATGACTTTTCTTGCAACCGGAAAAAATTGGAAACCGTTTTATTTGCATATTTGGGATGACCCGAAAGATGCAAGATTTTCTGATCTGATATTATTCGATAAAGGGGATAAATATGAATTGGGCGAATCAAGTTTCAAATTGAAATTTGATTCGCCGGCAGATTTTCGTTGTGAATCGGATGTCGGAGGAATTCACGTTTATAAAAACGGTAGATTTATCGCGTATTAATAGTTAATGGTTGAAAATAACCTTTTAAGTCTAATAATTTTCGCACCGCTGGCCGGTGCTGTCATCAACTGGCTGATCGGCGGGCGGCTCAAGAATGAGATGTTCAGCGGCCTAGTCGCGTGCGGGACGATCGCGGTGTCGACGATCGTTGCGTTTATGATCGCTTTTGGGATCGGCACCCCGCACGTCGGTGCTTTGCGCGAAGGAAGTCCGGTAGTTCTCGATCACATTTGGACATGGGTAAACGTCGGCGGGTTTCGTGCGGATTTTGCGCTCGGAATGGATCGGCTTAGCGGGGTTTATGCCTGCTTTGTTACGTTCGTCGGCCTTCTCATTCACATCTTCGCTGTCGGGTATATGTCGGGCGACAAAGGGTTCTACAGATTCTTTGCCTATCTGAACCTCTTTATGTTCTCGATGCTGACGCTGGTGCTTGCGGACAATTTCCTGTTGATGTTCGTCGGTTGGGAAGGCGTGGGTCTGTGTTCTTATCTCCTGATCGGCTACTACATAAAAAAAGACGAGGCACGCGAGGCTGCAAAGAAAGCCTTTGTGATGAACCGCATAGGCGATTGGGGCGTGCTGATGGGGATTTTTCTGATCTTCACGCTGACCGGCTCTATTTCGTTTTTCGATAAGGCTGTTGACGGCGAACAGGTTCAGAGCGTTTTCACGTTCGTTACCACGCAAATGTCCGCCGACCCGTTCACGTGGGGAGCGATGTTTACCGGCGGCCTTACCTCGGTGGCGGTGCTTCTTTTCATCGGTGCTACCGGTAAATCAGCCCAGATCCCGCTGCTCACGTGGCTGCCTGACGCGATGGCCGGCCCGACGCCAGTTTCGGCTCTCATACACGCGGCGACGATGGTCACAGCGGGCGTCTATCTCGTCGTTCGTGCAAATGCTATTTACCAATTCGCGCCGACCGCAATGTGGATCGTCGCCGTCATCGGCGCGGCGACAGCGCTCTTTGCCGCGACAATTGCTATAGCTCAAAATGACATCAAGAAAGTGCTCGCTTACTCGACCGTATCGCAGCTCGGGTTTATGTTTCTCGCTGCCGGCGTCGGCGCGTTCGCGGTCGCCATTTTTCACGTAATGACCCACGCTTTTTTCAAGGCGTTGCTCTTTCTCGGTTCGGGCTCCGTAATTCACGGAATGAATCACGAACAGGACATGAGGAAAATGGGCGGCTTGAAAAAGCACATGCCCATTACGTTCATTACGATGGCGATGGGCTGGCTGGCGATCTGCGGAATCCCGATATGGGCAGGATTTTTTTCAAAAGACGAAATTCTTTACAAAACCTTTGCCGCAGACAATTATTTTCCCGGCGGGCCATTCCCAGGAAATATGGTGCTTTGGGTTGTCGCGACCCTGACCGCCGTGCTTACAGCGATTTACATGACGCGGATGATGGTCATGACGTTCTGGGGCAAAGAAAGATTTCACGATGCCTTGCCCGGTGAGGAACATCACGACGATCATGTTGATAAACATGCAGATGGACATGCAGATGTACACGCAGATGATGACGAAGAGCATCATCACGCTCTACCGCATGATTTCAAACCGCACGAGAGCCCACGGGTCATGACTGTTCCGCTGATCGTGCTTGCAGTGTTATCAACCGTCGGCGGACTTGTCGGCGTTCCTTACGCAATGAGTTCGCTCGTCGGAGCGGGCGACATCAATGTTTTCGAACATACGCTCGATCCTGTCGTTGCAAAAAAAGGCGGCCATTCGCCTGCTACACCTTCTGAAAAGAAAGAGGTCAAGCATTTCTTTGCGGCAGAAAAGTTGGAAACGGTCGGCACCGCCGCTTATGATTCGCATTCACCGGAGGTAATCGCAAAGGAGCGATGGCTTGCGCTGCTTTCAGTAGTTTTAGCAGCGCTCGGCATTGCGATCGGCTGGTTTACGTTTAGAAACGATCCACTTCGCAAAATGCCGAAAATCCTGGAGGAGAAATGGCGGCTCGACGAGCTTTACAACGGCTATATCGTCGATCCGTTGACGCGGCTTTCGACAAACACTTTGTGGAAAGGCTTCGATCTCGGATTTATCGACGGAATCGTTAACGGAATCGGCGGTTTTGTTATCGAGATCGGTTCGCTCGCGCGTCAGGTGCAGGTCGGAATTGTCCGCAGCTCCGCGGCGATCATCCTTCTCGGAGCGTTGGCGGTCATCGGGTATTTTATTAATTACGGGTTGAAACTTGTGGGTTAGTTTAGAGTTCAAGCTTCAGCTTGCCTCTTAGAGAATCAGAACAAGCTAAAGCTTGAACTATGAACAAGTTTATGGACTTTATTAACGAAAATCTATTGGCGATTTTGATCCTGCTCCCTTTAATTGGAGCGGTCGGCGTCATTGCTCACCAGATGTTCTGGAAGCAGGAAAGCCAGTTGAAATGGGTAACGCTGATCTTTACTTCACTGAACTTTCTGCTGTCACTGTTTCTTTTGGCCGATCAAGGCTCAAAATCCGCAAGCGGCTTCTTCTTTGAAAAAAATGTTCCGTGGATCTCGGCGATAAACACGAATTATCACGTCGGCGTCGATGGCTTGAGCCTGTGGCTGGTAATTTTGACGACGTTCATAATGCCGATCTCAGTGATCTCAACTTGGCACTCTGTCGAAAAGCGGCCGACAGCCTTTTACGCATTTCTTTTGCTTCTGGAAAGCGCGATGATAGGCGTTTTTGTCTCGCTCGATCTGCTCGTCTTCTATCTTTTTTTCGAAGCTTCGCTCGTTCCGATGTTTTTCCTGATCGGCATTTGGGGCGGTGAAAATCGCATCTACGCTGCGGTCAAGTTCTTTATTTTTACTGCTTTCGGCAGTTTGTTGATGCTGGCCGCGATCATCGCTTTGTATTATTTGTACGCGAGTACAAATATCTATGGAGACGCGACAGGCCATCCCGGCACCTTCGACTTTGTCGTACTTTCGAATGCGGTCGGAACTGGGGCTCTCACCTTTGCGCCGCAGACGGGAACGCTGCTTTTCATTGCATTCGCGTTGGCGTTTGCCATTAAGGTTCCGCTTTTTCCGTTCCACACATGGCTGCCCGATGCCCATACCGAAGCCCCGACTGCGGGTTCTGTAATTCTCGCAGCGGTTCTGCTGAAAATGGGAACGTATGGTTTGATGCGATTCAACTTCACGCTCTTCCCCGACCAGAGCCGCGAGTTTGCCTGGATATTCATCATTCTTGCGATCATCGGCATTATCTACGGCGCTTTAGTCGCGATGGTCCAGCCGGATGTGAAGCGTCTCGTTGCATATTCATCAGTTGCTCATATGGGCTTCGTCATTCTCGGAATGTTCTCGTTCACTGAATGGGGAATGCAGGGAGCTCTGTACCAGATGCTTAATCACGGCGTTTCGACCGGTGCGTTGTTCCTGCTCGTCGGGTTTATTTATGAACGTCGTCATACGCGAGCGATCTCGGATTTTGGCGGCCTGGCCAACGTAATGCCGATATATGCGACCATCTTTGTCATCACGGCGATGTCTTCGGTCGGACTTCCCTTTTTGAACGGATTCGTCGGCGAGTTTTTGATAATGATCGGCATGTGGAAATCGACGATCCTGAGCGTAACCGATACCGTGAATTGGAACTATGTCGCTACAATGCTTGCCGGAACGGGCGTGATCTTCGCGGCGGTTTACCTGCTTTGGATGATCCAACGGGTTTTCTTCGGCAAGGTTACTAATGAAAAGAACAAGAATCTTATCGACCTCAGCTGGCGAGAAATCGGGCTGATAGCGCCGCTTTTATTTCTGATGGTTTATAGGGGCGTTTATCCGCAGCCGTTTCTCGAAGCCTCGAAGGAATCCGTAACGGCAATTCAAAAGCGGGTAATGGAACAGGCCGGCGGCACAGTTGAACAGGCACATGCTGTACCTTCGGCAGAAAAATAGCTTTCTTATTTAGAGAAGCGAAAGCCTGTCTCTAAAAGAATATTTCTATGGACTTAGTTAATCCGAACGTTAGCATTTCGATAATTCTGCCTGAGCTTGTCGTGGCACTCGCCGGAATTATCGCGATGGTTTACGACAGTTTCTTCCCAAAACAAAGAACCGTTACGGGAGTAATTTCACTCGTGGGTCTTGCTGTGTCAGCGGTATTTCTTGCATCGATGTGGACCGGCGATATGCTCGGCTCTACTTCGTGGAACGGAATGATCGCTCACGATAATCTTCGGATGGGATTTTCGTTCGTGTTCCTTTTTGTAACGGCGATGACGATCCTGATCTCCACGGTCTGGGTCGAACGCGAGGACGTTCCTGTCGGTGAATACCATGCATTGTTGATGTTTGCCACATTTGGAATGTTGCTGATGGCTTCGGGAAACGATCTTGTTGTTCTATTTCTCGGTCTTGAAACACTTTCGATAGCAACCTATGTAATGGCCGGTCTTCGCCGCGGCGACCTCAAATCGAACGAATCGGCAATGAAGTATTTTATTCTGGGTTCGTTTGCCTCGGCCTTTCTTTTATATGGAATGGCTCTTATCTATGGGGCTACCGGCTCGACCAATATAACTGAAATCGCTGCCAAGATCACCGACCCCAACTTTCCCGGACTTCTTCTCGTCGGCGGTGCAATGCTGATCGTAGGTTTCGGATTTAAAGTAGCCGCCGTTCCCTTTCACGTCTGGACGCCGGACGTTTACGAGGGTGCTCCGTCTCCGATAACGGCGTTCATGGCCGCCGGGCCAAAGGCCGCCGCATTTGCATCATTTCTTAGAGTTTTCGTCATCGGCTTTCCGCTTGTCGTAGGTGTACAGGCTTCCGTCTATTTGCACAATTCGTGGATGTCCGCCCTCTGCGTGATGGCGGTATTGACGATGACCGTTGGCAACATCGCGGCCATACTACAGAGCAATGTAAAGCGAATGCTGGCTTACTCGTCGATCGCTCATGCGGGATATGCACTTGTCGGTTTTCTCGGAGCTGGGGCGGCGTCGAACGCCATCGAGCGTGACGCGGCTATCGCTTCCGTTGCTTTTTATATGCTCACTTATGCCGTTACCAACCTCGGCGCGTTTGCGATCATTACCCTTTTAGGTCAAAAAAACGACCGCCGAACCGAGTTTGAAGATTTCAATGGCATAGGTTTCAAATCGCCGGCACTGTCATTTACGCTTTCGCTCTTTATGCTCAGCCTTTTAGGGCTGCCTTTAACGGCAGGGTTTATCGGAAAGGTGCTGGTATTTCGACCCGCACTCGAAGCTGGAAACACTCTTTTGGCGATCGTGGTGGTAGCGGCAGTTATCAACACGGCGATCTCGGCCTATTATTACCTGCGTTTGATTGTCGTAATGTTTTTCCGTGAAAGAATTACGGAATGGACGGAGCCCAAAATGCCGATCGGGCTGGCTGCCGCGCTTTTGATCGCTGTGATCGGCGTATTTTATTTAGGCCTCTTTAGCGACAGGCTCATAGAAAAATTCTCGCAGTCAACTCCAACCGTCGGGGCTCAACTTCGGTAGTGAATAATGTTCAAGGAATTGGATATCGAATCTTGGGAACGCAGATCGACGTTTGAGTTTTTCCGCTATTTCGAGGACCCATTCTTTAATATCGCCGCAAGCGTTGATGTAACCAGACTGCGCAGTTTCTGTAAAGCCAACGATCTCGCGTTTTCGCTGTCCGGCCTTTTCTATTCTCTTCAAGCGGCGAATAATATTCGCGAGTTCCGTTTCAGGATGATCGAAGAAAGTATACTCGAGTTCGAAGCGGTCCATGCAACACAGACAATACTTAACGACGACGAGACGTTCTCATTTGCGTATTTCGAGAATAAGAATTCGGTCTTCGAATTCGTCGAGGCCGGAATTGAGGCCAGGGAGAAATACAAGGCTTTGAAATCGTTCGACGTCGAATCGGACAGGGTCGATCTGATCTACTACTCGGTAATACCATGGGTTTCGTTCACCAGTTTCAAACATGCTAACCGACTAAACAGAGGAGCCGCAATTCCGCGGATCGTGTTCGGCAAGACTTTTGACGACGGCAGAGGATTGAAAATGCCGGTATCCGTCGAGGCTCATCATGCGCTGATGGACGGGATACACGTCGGCAAGTTTTTCAATGATTTTCAAACACGTCTAGACGAACTTTAGCCGCGTGAAATGACTGTAATCAGCGAAATAAGAAAAGAACTTGGCAATCTTTGGCCGCCAATGATCTATGAATTCAAAGTACGGCCCGGCCGGACGCGCTCGATGGAAATGGACATCCCCGCGCGCGAAAATCGCCCGGAAATATTGCGAACTCTTCTTGGCTTCGAGCTAAAAGTCGGGAATATAAGAATCAGTTGTCCCGATATTGCTATTGCTCGGTACTTAAGCTTTTTCGCAAGGATCGGCGTATGCAAGGTCGCGGTGCCTTACGACATTACGAAAATAGCTGGTTTGGCCGGCGAACTCGATGCCGCTTGGGAGACAACAATAGCCGTTTTCGAGCGGTTCACAAAAGGCCAGTCTCCGCAGCAAAAAGGCCGTATTCGCGCGGCAATTATCAGGGAAATGCGGTCGGAGATAGACCGTATCGGGGCCGGAGAACTGATGCCGCTCTTTAACAAATCGACCAAGCAAAGAAATAATTGATATAATCATCGAAGTTTTCGGTGTTCGATGTTTCGAAATCCTGAAAACTTGGCTTATTATTAAGTTTTATGTTCGACGCAGCCGTAAAACCAAACGTCAGCGAGGAACTTCCGTTCCCGTACAATAAGCGTGCGTTTTGCCGCTACGAACCGATCGAAAAAAGAATCTCTCATGCAAAGGTGTTGATCGTGAACAGCCTGTTGCGTTACGAATCGGACCTGTCGCCGCTGGCATTTTCCGACTGGAACGAAACGCTCGAATCGAAACTTAAATTCGAGCGGAAGGTTTCGTCAATGGCCTGCAACAACATCGCGCAAAACGTTGTCCGCCTCGTGCAGAACCCGAAAACGCTTACCGTACATCTTTCCGAGCTTGAGAACGCAGCCCGCGATTTCGAGCCCGACGCGATTGTGATAAGCGGAACCTTCAGCGATTTCGACTATTACAACCCGGCACATCTGGAATCGTTCGAACAGTTTATTAAGAAAACAAAAATTCCTGTGCTTGCCATCTGCGGTTCTCACCAGCTGGTCGGGCATTCGTTCGGATCGAAACTGATAACGCTCGATGATTTTGAACTTTCTAAAAAACGCACCGATCGCGTAGTCGAATACCAATACCGATTTGTAAAGATTGTCGATAAATCGGATCCGATCTTCGAAGGCATCGATGACCAGACTTCGGGCATTTGGCAAGACTACACCAAGGAAGACGACATACTCCGCGTCTGGCAAAATCACGGGGTCCAAGTCGATGGCGTCCCCGAAGGCTTCAAACTTCTTGCAACCTCATACCTTTGTAAAAACCAGATGATGGCCAAGCTGTCCGACAGGCAAATGATCTACTGCGTCCAATTTCACCTTGAAAAATCGTTCGAAGACTGGTCGAAAAACCCGACCCGATGGGAACATCCCAACGAATCGCGCGACGGGCGGATATTGTTCGAGAATTTCCTTAAGCTTGCTCTGGAGCATTTGCCGCACTCCTAATCAAAACATTGTTCAGGCACGTTTTCAAGGGTGTTCTTCATTAGCATGTCGACGACTGCGTTGAAATCGCCGCCTGTTTCTTCGTAGACGCGAAGTTGGTCGTCGGCGGACGTTCCGCGTTCGAGGATAGTGTGGATATGTTCGATTTCCTTGCGTGAATCGAGCGGATCGACCACGTCGTCTACAAAATCGAGAAGTTCGCGGATCAAATCCTTGACCGGAACTTCTTTTTGTTTGCCAAGATCGAGCAGCATTCCGTCCAGCCCGTACCTTATCGCCCGCCATTTGTTTTCCAGAATAAGCCGTCGGTGATAAATTCGAAAACCGAGATTTTTGTCGATGAGGATAGTTAATTTGGCGACTATCGCCTGAAACAAAGCGGCTACCGCTATCGTGTCGTCCACGCGGGTAGGAATATCGCAAATGCGAAATTCGAGCGTCGGGAAAAGATGATGCGGCCGCACGTCCCACCAGATCTTCGAACCGTTCTGTATGCAGTTCATTTTTACTAACAGATCGACGTAGGTTTGAAATTGCTGGTATGACTCGAAATGGTCTGGTATCTCCGTGCGGGGAAACTTTTTGAACACTTCTGAGCGGTATGATTTCAAACCCGTGTTAAAGCCGAGCCAGAACGGAGACGAGGTCGTCATTGCCAAAACGTGTGGCAGGAAATATCGTGCGGCATTCATTATCTGAATACGGCGTTCTAGGTCGGGGACGCCGACATGAACGTGCACGCCGAATATCAAAAGCGAGCGGGCGACCATTTGAAGCTCGTCAACCAGCAGTTTGTACCTGTCGCCATCGTAAATCTCTTGTTCGGACCATTTAGAGAATGGATGCGTCGATGCCGCAACGATCGCCATTCCCTTCTTGTGCGCGAGGCTTGAGATAATGCACCGCAGCTTTGTTATGTCCTCACGCGCTTCCTGAATATTTGCGCAGACGCCGGTGCCGACCTCAATCATCGACTGGATCATCTCGGGCTTTATCTTTTCACCCAGGAGCAGTTTCCCCTCTTCCAGAATCTCGGAAACATGTGATTTAAGCTCGTGGGTTTTAGGGTCTACGATCTGAAATTCTTCTTCTATGCCAAGCGTGAATTGTTCGAACATATTGTGGTTATTGGGGAAATTGTTTTTAAGCTTTGATTTTGAACCTGTCCAAAACCTTTTTTTCGGCATCGATACTCAGATTGCCTTGTGTGCGATATTCCAACATTCTAAACCATTTTTCCGCTCATAGATACAAGACAATGAGCCGAAATTCAACGTTTTCCTCGCTATTTGTGGCTCA
>JBQTJB010000092.1:0-11811 GCA_052387555.1 Blastocatellia bacterium
CCCGAAAGTATAGGCTTTTATGCTTGGCCACAAATGGGGCAAAAATGCATAAAACTAACAAAATGCCGTATTTGGTGCGTTCTTTCTTGACAGCGACACCATTTCGTAGCAATTTATCAAAACACGCCTTTTTCAGATATTCTTTTAATGAGGTTCAATTGATGAAAACAATCGTAGTTTGCGCATGCGCAGTAATTTTATTCGTCTGTCCGATTTTAGGACAGGACAAACCGATCGCGTTCATAAACGCGAGAATAATTCCAATCGCGGGACAGCCGATCGAACAAGGCGTGCTTCTGGTACAAAACGGCAAAATCGTCTCCGTCGGCGACGCAAGAACCGTTCGCATCGCTTCAGGAACACAAACGTTCGATCTCGCAGGCAAGACAATTATGCCGGGCCTTGTAGATACGCACAGCCATATCGGCGGCGGGTCTGGAGCAGACGGTTCGTCGCCTATCCAACCCGATGTTCGGCTTCTTGACGGCATCAATGCAAGATCAGCTAGTATCCAGCGTGCCCAAACCGGAGGCATAACCACAGTAAACGTCATGCCCGGTTCGGGACATCTGGACAGCGGCCAAACGCTTTATTTGAAGCTTCGTGACAACGCTAACAAGATCGACGATCTGCTTATCTACGACAAAGAAGGCAAGTACATGGGCGGAATTAAATTCGCGAACGGAACGAATTCGATCCGTGCGGGCGGCGGCAGTTTTCTGGGAACAAGAGCTAAATCCGCAGCTCTTGTTCGCGAACAATTCATCAAAGCTCAGGCATACCGGGAAAAGATAAAGACAGCCGGAAGCGACGCGAGCAAACTGCCGCCGCGCGATCTTGCAATGGAAGCTCTTGTCGAGGTGCTGGACGGTAAACGCATGGTGCATTTTCACACCCATCGGCATGACGATATTTTGACGGCGTTGCGTTTGCAGAAAGAGTTTGGTTTTCGCATCGTGCTGCAACACGTTTCCGAGGCGTGGAAGGTCGCGGACGAGATCGCCAGGGCAAAAGCCCCTGCCTCTATAATTTTTATCGACTCGCCTGGCGGCAAACTGGAAACAACCGATATAAAATTCGAGAACGGTGTCGCTCTCGAAAAGGCCGGTGCCCTGGTCGGATTTCATACCGATGACGGCATTACCGATTCCCGATGGTTTCTCAGGTCGGGTGGACTCGCAGTTCGAGCGGGGATGTCCCGCGACAAAGCTCTTTATGCTTTGACGATGGCAAACGCGATAATGCTCGATCTACAGGATCGCGTCGGCTCGCTTGAAGCAGGCAAGGACGCGGATTTCATCGTTCTTTCGGGTGATCCGCTGAGCGTTTACACCCATGTCCTTCAAACCTGGGTCGAGGGAAAGAAAGTTTTTGACCGAACCGACCCCAAAGATCTGCTGACCGCGACCGGCGGCTACGGAGCGACCAATGACCCGATGGATCACATCGATTGTTTTGACGGCGATCTGGTAGGAGGAAACAAGTGAATAACGAAAAACTAAAAACTAAAAATCTGATTGTCATCGGTCTGTTACTTTTCACTGTTCACTGTTCACTGTTAACTGTTCACGCCCAGATCGCGGTCAAGGGCGAAACGGTCTGGACAATGGCTGGTGAACCGATCACGAACGGTGTCGTCCTTGTGAACATCAACGGCAAAATTGAAGCCGTCGGTGCTGCAGCCTCCATAACAATCCCTGCCAACTATCGCGTGATCAATGCCAAAGTTGTCACTCCCGGTTTGATCGACTCTCATACGGTAATCGGCCTAAACGGCTATCTCAACCAGCCGCACGACCAAATGGCTATCGATGGTGGCGCATCCGTACAACCGGAGCTTCGGGCGATTGACGCGTACAACGCAGAGGAGCGTCTTATCGAATGGGTACGCGGCTTTGGCGTGACGACGATCCATACCGGACATCAACCGTCGGCGCTGATTTCAGGGCAAACAATGATCGCCAAAACAGCCGGAAAAAACGTCGATGAAGCAACGATGATACCGCTGGCGATGATCGCCGTAACGCTCGGTGATTCGGCAAATGCCGGTGCCGGACGATCACCCGGAACACGTGCAAAACAAGCGGCGATGCTGCGTGCGGAGTTGATAAAGGCGCTCGAAAACTCGAAGAAAACCGACGCTCCGAAAGACCTGAAATCGGAGATCATGGTCAGGGTCATCAAACGGGAAGTTCCGCTGCTAGTAACTGCTGAAAAGTCACAGGACATAATGACCGCATTGCGGATCGCAAAAGAGTTCAACATCAGAATCGTCCTCGACGGAGTTTCGGACGGCCATCTGATCGCTAATGAAATCAAGGCGTCGGGTTTCCCGGTGATCGTTCATCCGACCATGGCACGGCCCGGAGGCGAGCGTGAAAATCTCTCGATGGAAAACGCCGCCAAGCTTCGCTCCGCCGGAATTCCCGTGGCTCTTCAGAGCGGTTACGAAGGCTATGTTCCAAAAACCCGCGTGGTTCTTTTCGAAGCGGCAATGGCCGCAGCGAACGGCCTTTCACGCAGCGACGCTTTGGCAGCTATAACCATAGACGCCGCGAAAATTCTCGGCATCGACGGCCGCGTAGGTTCAATTGCCGTCGGCAAGGACGCAGATATTGCTATGTACGACGGCGATCCGTTCGAATTCACGACTCACTGCACCGGCACGATCATCAACGGCAAAGTCGTCAGCGAAATTGTAAGGTAAAAAGAAAAGACCGGAGCCCAGGCATCTAAGGCCGACGCTCCGGTCGCAAATTGATACAACTGTCTTATTGGGTCAGCGCGGTGAAATCGATTCCAAAGACATTGTCTTCCAACTGAACCGCGCGAGTTGGCTCAGCAAACGTCCAGCGTTTGTGGTGGACGGAAATAAAATAGAAGTTCCCCGTCGGCAAACTCTCGATTGTAAATTCCCCGAAAATATTCGTCATCGTGCTGGCAGTTTCGCCGGTCAGCGGGTTAGTGGCTGTAACTAGCGCGCGTCCGATGCCGAAACCAGAAGAGGTTAGAACATTGCCCGAAACCGAGGCATTTGCCGCTGTCGGGGCAATTCCCAGAGTGGCTCCGATCATGGAAAGATGTTCCGAGGCTCCTTCGGGTGATCCGTTATATTCGTTCGGATTTCCCGCAGTCAACCCGGCGTCGGCGTCACCCACAATTACCAGCATTGTCCGAACGCGTGCCGTCACATCGTTATCGACAAACCCGATAAACCGCGTCGTCTTGCTGCCGCAGCCGGAAAGCCCAAACGGGTCGCGGCCGGTTTGGGTTGAATCGCAATCATTTGGCTGATCTGCGGTAGACGTGCCGACCAGAATGTCCTGACCGATAATGTTATTGTTTACGTCCAGAAGCCGAATTATCGCAGGCCTTCCGAAAAGATCGGTCCTGGTTTCGAGATCTCCGAACCAGGCTCCGAAAGACCGAACATCAGAGGAAAACTGAAAACGCAATGCATTGCGAGATGTCAGGTCACCTGTATTTACTGCTTCCAGATAAGTGCCGCTGCCTGCAAGTTGGGCGGGACGCGGCGAATCGTCCTGTAGATTAGTTCCGCCGGACCCGGCCAGGCTTGGGTCGCTCGTGAGCGAGGTTCCAAAACATAGGTGGCTGCCGGTTTCTAATGCTGTATCCATGTTTACGGATGAAAGCGTGACCGTTATTCCGCTTATGGTGAACAGAGTTCCACCGTTCAGGAATGTACCTGCCGCTCCGCCGGCCCATGGAGTAGAGAAGAAATTGGCTCCGGCCGCGATTGAACCTGTGCGCCATGCATCGTCATAAGTGTCTGCCGTCGTACGGTTGCCGGGGTTGTCCGGGCCAGCCTCGTCACTGTTAAAAATAGTAATGTTACTGTTGTTGAAAGTTCCACTGGCGGATACCGTGTTCGCGGGAGTTGGGATAGTCGGTGCTGCACTGCAAATTTGGCCGTCAACTCTTATGGAAAGCGATACCGCAAGTATGAGAAAAGAAATAGTGTATCCGAAATACTTCATCGATCCTCCTCGTCATTTGCGACTCATTATTGAACGTTGGGTTTTAAAAATCAGGTCAGGTGTGTCGACAGGAGTTCCGTTCGGAACTCAACTCAATTACATTATACGCTTTTTGAAGCCTTTCTTGAAACCTTTTTTTTTCGAACCAGAACTTCGGCCAAGTTGAAGGTTATGCTAACCTTTGGATGTAACTGAAATAACTTCGAATCGATAAGAAAACACTCGATGAAAACTATGATTGGAACGATCTCGCTGTCATTCTTTCTTTTATTCCAAACGCCTTTGATCGCGCAGCCTCGCCCAACCGAAACACCCAAACCTGTCGAAGCCGTGTCTCAAAAAGATGAGGCGCCGGTCGCTACCAAACATTCCGCACGCATAGGCGGACGACAATTCAATTACACGGTGACGACCGGCTTTATGCCGATAAAAAATGCCGTCAGCGGTGAGACCGAGGCACGGATCTTCTACATGGCTTATACGCTTGATGTGGCGGATGGCGTTCGCGGTTCTACCACCCCTCCTAATCCAAGAGGAGAGCCTAAAACAAGACCGCTTATGTTTTCCTTCAACGGCGGTCCGGGCTCGGCCAGCGTATGGCTGCATCTCGGCGCCTTGGGGCCGAAACGCGTGAAGATGCTCGATGACGGATTTATGCCGCCGCCGCCGTATGAATTAGTTGAGAACGAACATAGCTGGCTCGATCTTACGGACATTGTTTTTGTAGATCCCGTCGGGACGGGTTATTCGCGGGCGACGAAACCGGAACTTGCCGGCAAATTCTTTTCGGTAAACGGCGACATTGACGCCAACGGCGAATTTATTCGAATGTATCTTGGACGAAATGAGCGTTGGGCGTCGCCTCTTTATCTAGTGGGCGAAAGCTACGGCACGACGCGTGTCGCCGGCCTTGCAAATCACCTGTTCGAACGCGGCATCGGCTTGAACGGAGTTGCCCTCGTCTCAATGGTAACAAATTTTCAGACGATAAGATTCGCTGAAAATAACGACCAGCCGCTCGTGTTGATTTTCCCTTCTTATGCGGCTACGGCCTGGTATCACAAAAAACTTGCTCCAAATCTACAGAGCAAAAGTCTCAGCGAAATTTTGCGCGAAGCCGAGAATTTTGCTGTTAACGAGTATGCTCCTGCGTTGCTGAAAATAGACCAGCTTTCTTCTCAGGAAAAACAAACTCTGCTTGATAAATTCAGCGCTTACAGCGGGCTGTCGAAAACATTCATCGAGCAAAACAACTTTCGCGTCGATCTCGGCGAATTCAACAAAGAGCTTCTGCGCGATCGCGGCCGGACGACCGGCCGTCTTGACAGCCGTTTTTTGGGATACGACCGCGACGGCAGCGGCAACGGCCCGGAGTTCGACCCGAGCATGACCGCCATCCGCACGCCATACACCGCGACGTTCAACTCCTACGTTCGCGGCGATCTGGATTTCAAAACTGATCTCGAATATTACATTCTCGGCGGCGGAATTACATCACCCTGGAACTGGAACACAAACAACGCTTATGCGGATACGACGCAGGCGCTTTCATCTGCGATGCGGAAAAATCCGTACATGAAAGTGTTTTTGGCCAGCGGATATTACGATATGGCAACGCCGTACTTCGCGGCCGATTACACGCTGTCGTCGATGAATCTCGACCCCGTGTTGCGGCGAAACATCAGCACGGCTTATTACGAAGCCGGCCATATGATGTATATCGAAAAAAATTCGCTGAAGAAACTGAAGGAAGACGTAATGGTGTTCATGCATGGCTCGCTGAAACGCTAATGCCTATTCATTCTACCTTGCTTTCTATATGTTCTGTGTATCCCGCGGTTTTGTTCACGAAGATGAACCACGGAAGACCGGATTGGTTTCTTTTCAGAAGCTGACTTCAATGGATTTCGTAAAATCCACTCGCAAAACTGATTCCTGGTCGAAGCGTTTTTTGTATTCGTTGCGAATCTCGTCGATCTTTTTCCCTGCGGCAACGCGCTCAATTCGCGGATAGACGACAATAAAAACCTTGCTGCTTTCCTTGGCGATCTTCCCTTCCTTATTTCGCCACTGGCCTCTTCCGTCAACAACCGTAAAACCGTCGGGAAACCGGGGCGTAACAACTTCATCGACGAACAAGCTCCATTCGGCGTCGTTCAGCGTCGTGCCATCCGGCTTCGTCAGCCCAAAATAAAGCTCGGTGCGGATGAACTTCCCGGTGGTGACAATCAAAGCCCGAGAATGATCCAAACCCTTAGCGGCGCTGATTTGTGGAGCAAAAGACAACGAGAACACGGCAATAAAAAGCAGAATTTTTCGAGCTGGTTTCATTTTCAATGTTTTGTCCTCCCGCCTAATTGGTCGAGCGCGTGGCCAAGCACCGGCCGAATCACGGCGAAGCATTCTCGGACGCCGTTCGTCGAGCCGGGCAGATTTATGATCAGAGTATTGCCGCGAATGCCGCAAATGCCGCGTGACAACATCGCGGTCGGTGTTTTAGCGGAAGTTTCGCGTCGCATCGCCTCGGCCAATCCCGGTGTTTCCCTTTCGATGACGGCACGCGTCGCTTCCGGCGTGTTGTCACGAGGTGCAAAACCTGTTCCACCGGTAGTAATAATCAAGGCTGCTTTTTCCGATTGTTCGATCAACGCGTTTCGAATCACTTCGTAGTCATCGGAAATAATAATTTTTCCCGCGGCGGCTCCGAATTCCCGAAGAAGATCGGCAAGAAGATCGCCGGAAGCGTCGTTGTCTTCGCGGCGCGTGTCGCTGATGCTGATGACAGTGGCTTTGATGATTCGTTCGGACATTTGGCTCTACGCAGCGGTCGATTCGATACGTTCTATGTCCCGCTGCCTCCTACTATAAATCACGCTGAGCACAACCCCGAGCACGACCAGCAACATTCCCGCAAGCGAAACTGTGGTTTGCGCCTCGCCAAAAATAATCCAGCCGATGGATATCGCATAAACCAGTCCCGAATAATTGATGATCGCAACGCCGGCCACCGGCTCTTTTTGCAATGCATTCGTCAGAAATATTTGCCCAAGCTGCGAAAACACCCCGATAAGAAAAAGGAACAGCCAATCGGAGCCGGACGGCATCCGCCATTCGAAGAAAAGGCTGATGAATCCGGCCACAACGCCTACGAGCTGAAAATGCAGAACGACCGTCAGCGGGTGTTCTTTTCCCTTCATGCTTCGAACAAGATTGTAGGCAACGCCGGAACAAAACGCGGAGATTATCCCGATCGTCAAATACGCGATTGAGATTCGCGGATCGAATCTTTCTATCAGCAAAACTCCCGAAAATGCGATCGCGTAAAAGATCCATTGCAGCGGTCTTACGCTCTCACCTAAAAGGAAAATGGCGATTATCGTAGTAAATATCGGTGAAAGATATTGGATTGTCATTGCCGAAGCGAGTGGTATGTTTTGCAGCGTTGTAAAAAAGAAAAACAGAGCCGTAGTACCGAATAAACCACGAAGCAAAAGCAGCCAGCGGTTCGAACCTCGCCAATCGGCTCCGGCACGCTGCAACCCGATAAGGCAAAAAACGCTGGCGAACGCGCACCGAAAGAAAACCACTTCCATTGCCGGTAAGTGCGAAACCTGTTTTACAAAAATGTTCGCAAGAAAAAAGGCGAGCGTCGATAAAAACATCGAACGCACGCCTTCAGTCAAAAATGTTTGATCGCTCTTCAAACCTGAATATCAAGTTAATTTTTCTTTCGCGCCATTGCAACCGCAACCAGTGTTACAAGTTTTCTTTACGGAAAATGATCTCGCTTTTTTCCTTAACATCGCTCCGGCATACACAACCGCCGCGAAGATTATTGCGATAACGATGATGTATTGAATGTTCATAAAGAAGAAAGAACCACGCCGTCAGCCCCATCGGCTGCCATCCCTCCTTCGTAAGGAGGGGAGCTTAAAAGACTTACCCAAATCCCAAAAGCTTTCCGCCCTGATAAGTAAGAAATGCACCGGCGTAAGCAAGCGCGGTCATATAACCAACCATGAAAAACGTCCAGGCCCAGGAGTTTGTTTCACGGCGTACAACCGCCACGGTGGACATGCACTGCATCGCGAGGACGAAAAAGACCATCAGCGTCAATGCTGTCAGCGGCGTCCAAACGGGCGAGCCGTCCGCCGTTTTTTCATCGCGAATTGCCGAGATCAACGTTTCCGATTCCTCATTCGCGTCTTTGCCGACATTGTAAATTATGCTCAACGTCGAAACCAGTACCTCGCGGGCAGCAAAACTTGCAATTAAAGCAACCCCGATCTTCCAATCGAACCCAAGAGGCTGAATTACCGGTTCGATCGCCCGGCCGACCATCCCGGCGAATGAATGCTTGAGCTGCTCAGATTCGGGCAAAGTCCCAGGTCCCATTTCCAAAGCCCCAAGTTCCTGACCGCCTGGGACTTGTGACGTGGGGCTTGGGACTTCCCCGCTTCTTGGGAAATACGTCAACGCCCAAAGGATTATCGAAATCGCTAAAATTACCGTTCCCGCCCGTTTTACGAACAATGATGCTCGCTCGAACATGTTCATCAAAACCGTGCGGAGATTAGGAAGCCGGTATGGCGGAAGCTCCATGATAAACGGCGGCGGCGGCGCTTTTAATAGCGTCCGTTTCAGGATAAACGCAACGATTACAGCTACAAAAATTCCGAGCGCATACATCGCAAGCATCAATACTGCCCCAAGCGAGAGAAAGCCGAAAACCGTCTGTCCAGCAAAAAACGTGGCGATCATCAGCGTGTAGACCGGCAGCCGCGCGGAGCAGCTCATAAACGGCGCGATCATAATGGTCGCAAAGCGGTCGCGTCTGTCTTCTATCGTTCGCGTCGCCATGATGCCCGGAATTGCGCACGCAAAGCTGCTCATCAGCGGCAGAAACGCTTTGCCGTGAAGCCCGACGCGGCTCATCAGTTTGTCCATCAAGAACGCCGCACGGGCCATGTAGCCCGTGTCTTCGAGAATCGATATAAAAAGAAAAAGAAGCAGAATCTGCGGCAAAAAAACAAGAACGCCGCCAACCCCCGCAATCACGCCGTCAACCAAAAGATCGGTCAAAATACCGGGAGACATCCCCGATCTGACAAGATCGCCGAGCGACCCGAAACCGCTGTCCAAAAGGTCCATCGGAACAGCCGCCCACGTGAAGATCGCCTGAAACAAAAAAAGCAGTACCGCAACCAGGATCACGAGCCCGAAAAATTTATGCGTCAACAAGCGGTCGATGCGGTCGGAAAACCGGTGAGCATCGCGGTCGTTGTGCTTTACCGATTCCTGCACAGCCCGCGAAATAAAACTGTAGCGTGCAAATACGTCCGAATTTCCTTCGTGTTTAGAATTTCCGTTGAGCTCCGATGGAATCGCGGGCTTTTTTTCAATGACGGATTCTACAGTTTCAGACAATACCTCGATGCCCAAAGCTGTTTTGCTGTTCACCGCCACTACCGGAACGCCAAGCATCTCGGAGAGCTTTGCGGTATCTATCTCATGCTTTTGCTTCTCAAAAAGGTCGATCATCGTCAATGCAACAACGACCGGAACCCCGAAACTCAGAAGTTGTGTGACGAGATAAAGATTGCGTTCGAGATTTGTCGCGTCTACAACCGCTACAACAGCGTCGGGCTTCGCAAGACCAGCTGTTTTTCCCGTAAGAACATCCCGGGCGATCTGTTCGTCAATCGAAGTCGCGTCAAGGCTGTAAAGTCCCGGAAGATCAATCAGAAGGGCCGGACGCTCTCCTACATTCCACGCGCCGGTCTTGCGTTCGACAGTTACGCCGGGATAATTCGCAACCTTTTGCCGAAGGCCGGTGAGGGCGTTAAAAAGCGTAGTCTTTCCAGCGTTAGGGTTTCCCGCGAGGGCTATGGTGAGGCTTTTTACGTCCATTTGAAATATTGAACCTGCCTTATGCTTCCACCTCAACCGCGGCGGCTTCACGTTTCCGGATTGCAAGATTGTAACCCAATAAACGTATCTCGACCGGATCGCCAAACGGAGCAGCTTTTATCATTTTGATTGAAACACCCGGAACGACGCCCATTTCCATCAGCCTTCGCGACACGGCCGAACTGCCGTGAACCGCTATGACTTTCGCGTCTTCCCCGACCGGTAATTCTCTTAATGTCATTTATTCGTTCTTCATCGGCTCGGATTTTGCCGGTTTTAGTTCCCAAAGAACGTTTACGATCACCCATTTGCCGTTGAATTTGGCAATGTGCATGTAATCGATCCAGCCCTGCATTTCAAGCTTCACAGACGCTGCGTTTCCGAATATGTCAAGAATGGTCACGTCTTTCTGCTGCTGCTCCTTCGGCGTTTGCTTGCCGAAGCCGCTGCGAGTTCCCTGCACAAGACTCATGGCGCTCATTTGATCCAAACGGCTTTGCCCCTGAGCATTAGAGCGGGCGATCCGCTTGGCAAGATCGGGATGCAGCGAGCTTTCCATCTTGTCGGCGTTACCTTCGTACCAGCCTTCCGCGTAATTCAATGCGGCTCGTTTTATTTCCTCGCGGTTCGCATCTGCCTGAGCTAATGTGGCGGATGCAGATACGGACAACACAACAATGGCGAAAAGAATGCTTTGTTTCATAAGAACTCCTTTTAAGCAAAAGTTTATATCAATTGAAATCAGATTTCAATTTCAATTACGACTGTTTTGCATTTAAGGTTTTTACTATTTCGGCAGGATCGATCCGGCGGTGACGAGATCGAACTGATATGAACCAATGGTAAAACGAAGCGGTGTACGGCGGGCGTCGTTGCCGAGCCATACCTTGATGCCGAGCTGATCCAGTTCCTGGTTCCCGGTGGTTACGGTTATGAGCTGCGCCGGAAGCTTCAGATCTCCAACAGGAATTTCAACCGCGGCTGACGGCCGAAGCGTAAAGACGTAAGGCTGACTTCCCCAAAACACCGCAACTCGCGTGTCGTTAACCGGGCTGTTTAAATCACGGCTGGGTTTGAGGTTAAAGGAACGCATCGCATATAACAAAGACAAAATGCTATGTGTCCCGACAGGCGCTTCGACACGATTCGTGCCGCCATAAGTGACTGCGCTTGTCTTCGCATCGAACGTTGCGATTTGATTGAAACCGCTTAGCGTTCCAGAAAATTTGACCTCTATTTGCCGCGGAGCAAGTGTTAGCGGATCGACCTGTGTTCGAATAAAATCGTTGGTCACCAATCCCTGAAAACCAGGATCGGCCTCCGTAACAGCAGCATCCAGCAAGAGACTGTCGGCCCCCTGAAACTGTTTTCTCTCTTTAGCCCGCATCAATATTTTTGCGACGTTCTTGCCGTTCGATGTCGCCTGAAATTCGAGCGTCTCACCTAGTTCGAACGCCAATTCAGCGGCCAGCGGTTGATTATCGACGTAAGGTTCCGGTGTTGCCGGCGGCTTGGGCGTTGCCGAAGGGCGCGGCGTCGGAACCGGCAGGGTTACCGGAGGCACGTCCGGCTCGATCGTGCTGATGCCGGAAATAGCAACGCGAAACTCGCCTTTTCCCTTCTTAAAACGAATCAGGACAGGGATTTTTGCGTCGTCGTTGGTCAGATTGATCCTTACGTCCGTAAGGCCAAGTTCGTCAAAATAGTCCGACTGAACGGTAACAATGTTTGTTGCAAAATCGCCCGCGTCGTTTTTGAACTGTTCGCCGGCACCCGATTGGAAAGAAAAGGTATAAATGCGGTCGCCCTCCGCCATTGTCGCCGAACCATTCCCGCCAGAATGCCGAATTTTGAAAATTAATGATAAAAGATCGAAATTCGTCGTTGGATCAGTAAAGTGGTT
>JBQTJB010000093.1:0-13541 GCA_052387555.1 Blastocatellia bacterium
GGCCGGTTATGGTGCAAATCAGTTCGCTTCTGAAATGAAAGTAGAATTTGCACCAGACGAATATTTCTTCACCGAACACCGCTGGCAGCAGCTTCAGAAAGCCATCGCCACCGGAAAAGTGCATTTAGACCATTCAGACAAAAGCTCCCCTCCTTACGAAGGATGGGTGGCCGAAGGCCGGGGTGGTTCTTTGTCAGAACCAGGAGATGTAGCGACCGGGTCTTCCGTAAATCGCAAATCGAATATCGCAAATCGAAAATCTCTCGGTACGGTCGGCGCCGTCGCCTGCGATGCATCCGGCCGACTTGCCGCCGCCACATCCACCGGCGGCATGACCAACAAAAAATTCGGCCGCGTAGGCGATACTGCCCTCATCGGCGCCGGCACCTACGCCGATGAGTCCGTCGCCGTCTCCTGCACCGGCCACGGCGAATTCTTCATGCTCGCCGCCACCGCCCACGACCTCGCCGCCCGCATGAAATACAAAGGACTAAATCTCGAAGCCGCCGCACAAGAAACCATCGCCCACCTAACCACCCTCGGCGGCGAAGGCGGCCTCATCGCCGTCGACCCCCTCGGCAATACCACCCTCTCCTTCAACTCCGAAGGAATGTACCGGGCTTGGATGGTTGACGCAGTCCCGATGATTGAGATTTACGAAGCTGTTGCCGATCTCGAAATCTAAGACTCAATTCCGAGAAGCAGAAAAATCTTTCCGTCCTCGGCGCGGCGAACCTCAATTCTGCTGACAGCAATATCCGCAAGATCGTGACCCCAAATCCGTAAACCCCATCGGTCTGGTTTCGGTTCATAATCTTTCTATCGTCGATGGGCAAAGTCTTCACGGTCGCAGAGATCTCTTCCTTTTCGTAAATCTCTTCATAAAGCCTCCCGATAGATTCGATCAATTCTCGACGGCTAAAGCCATTTCGCTCTGTCGAGATTTCTCGTGTTGTGGGATTATCAAGAGGGTAATCAAAAACGATTGTCGCTCGGGTATGCAGTAGCACAATTTCATCGACATCAATCAATCGCTCAATCTCGCTGTTTCGCTCCTCAACGTCAATCCATGGAACAATGCCATTCTCAAAGTCTTCTTTTTCATCATCAGACGCCACAACTTCGAAGTCGATAATTTGGAGGGTCTCCGCGCCATAGGCATCTTCATTCTCAGAATACGCCTGCTCCTTCGCCATTATTTCGGAGATTTGACGTTGTGCGATGTTCCGATTGAGTTGATTAACCGTGTCGGATTCTGAAAGCTAGGAGTTTCCGCCGCCGAACATTCTCTTAAACCAGTTGACGACTCCGCTCATCTATTCGACTCCTCCAAGCTGATTCTGTTCCTCTAACAGTTTGTCCCTGATCTCCTGCACGTATTTGATATCTTGCGGCACGAGGTCGGCGAGCGTGACGACGAGTTCGCCTTTGCGGCCGTATTTTATGGCGTGCTGAATGGCATCGCGGCTGGCAGGAATTACGCGGACTTGCGGGTCTTTTCCGGTACGGGCAATTCCCTCTTGCAATAAGGCCGTTACTTCGCCCGGATCGCGGCCGCGAAGATAATGTCCATGCCGAATGACTATTCGGTCGAATGCATTGCCCGCGACCTCGCCCATTTCGCGGATATCGTCGTCGCGGCGGTCGCCCGGAACGGTCATCACGACGGTGCGGTATTTGTTCGGCAGCTTTGAAACAAACTTCGCAAGCCCGCGGAAACCGGCCGGATTATGCGCGTAATCCATCAAAACGGTCACGCTGCCGACCTCAATGAAATTGAGGCGTCCCGGCGTCTGAGCAGTGCCTGCATTGAATGTGGTGAGGCCGACGCGAATGTCCTCGATCGAAACTCCGTGGACAAAACACGCGAGTGTCGCGGCCAACACGTTCTGGATCATAAATTCGGCACGTCCACCGTAAGTGAGCGGGATGTTCACGACCTTTTCGATGCGTACTTTCCACTTGCCCTTTAAAATAGTCACATAGCCGTTTTCGTAGACGCACGACACGCGGCCACGTTCAGCGCGCCGCTTTATGTTCGGGTGATTTTCATCCATCGAGAAACAGACCACTTTGCCATCCACCAGATCTCGCATCTTGTAAACAAGTTCGTCCTCGGCATTCAACACAGCATAGCCGCGTTTTCCGACGGCTCGTGGAACGACAGACTTTACGCGAGCAAGATCTTCGAGCGTGTTCACGTCTTTCAGGCCTAAGTGATCGGCAGCAACATTGAGCACAACGCCAACGTCCGCGTGATCGAACCCAAGGCCTGAACGGATAATGCCGCCGCGAGCCGTCTCGAGAACGGCAACATCGACGGTCGGGTCCTTTAATACAAGCTGAGCGGAAACCGGGCCGGTGTTGTCACCCGCCACGATCTGTTCGTTGCCGATGTACGTGCCGTCAGTCGTTGTAAAGCCGACCGACCGACCGGAGTTTCTCAAGATATGAGCGATGAGCCGGGTCGTTGTTGTTTTGCCGTTTGTCCCCGTGATAGCGAATATCGGAATACGCGTGGGCGTGCCCGGCGGAAACAGCATGTCAAGAACGTGTTCGGCGACGTTTCGCCCTATGCCCTCGCTCGGTGCAAGATGCATTCGAAAGCCTGGCGCGGCGTTTACCTCGATAATGCCGCCTCCGCTTTCGCGGAGCGGTTCGCTCACGTTCGGCGCAATCACGTCGACACCGGCGACGTCCAACCCGATGATCTTTGCAATGCGTTCGAACAGAAAAACGTTTTCAGGATGCACTTCGTCCGTTACATCGATCGCGGTGCCGCCGGTTGAGATGTTAGCCGTTGTCTTGAGAAAAAGACGTTCTCTTTTCGGCAAAATGCTGTCGAGGTTGTAACCAGCCTTGCGAATGCAGCGCATCGTCTGGTTATCGATGTCGATCTGCGTAAGCACATTTTCGTGTCCATAGCCGCGCCGCGGATCGGCGTTGGTTTCGTCGATCAACTGTTGGATAGTTTGTTTTCCGTCGCCGACTACATTAGCCGGAACGCGTTCAGCCACAGCGATCAACCGATTATTTACGACCAGCGCGCGGAAATCCGCGCCGACAAGCTGCTGCTCGACAATGATCCAACGCGAATATTCCTTCGCTTTTTCCCAAGCAATTCTCGCGTCTTCCAGTGACTTGATTCCGACGGTCGCCCCTTTGCCGTGATTGCCGTCGAGCGGTTTGATAACGACAGGAAACCCGACGCGCTCCAGCGTGTCTTCAAGGTCGTCTTCATCGCGAATTCGATAGCCCTTCGGCACCGGCACGCCCATATCGCCGAGCAGCGTTTTGGTCGCGTGTTTGTTACCCGCAATATCGACCGCGATCATATTTGTGTTCGCAGTCGTTGTCGCCTGTATGCGTTTTTGGTGAACGCCATAGCCGAGTTGTACAAGCGATTGATCGTTCAGACGTATGAACGGAATGTCGCGGGAAACGGCTTCCTCGACCAGCGATCCTGTCGATGGCCCGAAGCGCACTTCTTCCCGGACCTCACGCATTTTCTGGATGTCTTCCGCGATCTCGGCCCTGATCTCATCAAGCGGTTTATCTTCGGCAAGAGCCAAAAATAATCGCACCGAAGCTCGCGCGGCGTAGCGACCCACCTCTTCCTCGTGATAGCTGAAAACGACGTTATAAATTCCCCGCTCTCCGGTCTCGCGAGTGCGGCCATAGCCGGTGTCCATGCCGGCCAGCGTCTGAAATTCGAGCGCGAAATGCTCGATAATATGGCCCGCCCACGTGCCCTCGGTAACGCGCTTAAGAAAACCGCCGGGCTCGCCGTAGCTGCATCCGTGCGTTTCGAGCGTCGGCATTATCGCTATCATGCGGTCGTAAAAGTCATGCAGTTTATCGGACGGCCTATCCTCATAGTCGCCAATATCGAGGCGCATTATGATCAGCTTTTTCCAATAGCCGCTCCAGTAATTCGGCCCGCGAAGTGTGCGAATTTCCAATATTTCCATATAGTGATTTGCAAATTTCAATTTGCGATTTATTTCGTCCTACGCGCCGTGATTTTCGATGTAGACATTATCGCCGTGATCTCATTTGCCTCACGCAGCAAATCAGTCACAAGACGTTCCTCCATCAACTCATTTTCGATAATAAGTTTAAGCCAAAATTCGCTCTCATCGGCCTCTTCTTCAACGATTCCTAGTTTTGCAATAAACTCTGCTTTTGAACGCCCGCGACATGCGGCTCGATAGTTTGCAGGAACCGATGTTCCTGAACGAATTAGCTGCCCGCTAATTGCACGCCCTGATGTATTGTTTGGTATCGCGCACGAGCTTTATGATTCTAAGTGCAAAGTCTTTGGTACGACGTATTAGTTCTTTCTCAGTCATTTATACAAATTAGCGGTAAAAAAATCGCAAATTGAAATTCGCAAATCGAAAATCACCCTAGGTCCGGCAGCAAGAATTCTTTCTTAGGCTGCAGCGGATGCCGATCGAGATATTGGTAAACGAGGCCGTCGCGCAATATGTGCAATTGCACGCCGCAAACACCGAACGCTTCATGCTCCGCGACCTCGGCTATCTCGTTATAAGTTATCTTTGAGCCGTCAACGACCGTTACCGATCCCTGCCCGAAAATCTCCATTACGCCGTTTGGGTCGAGTATAATAGCCGTGTTTTCATCGATCCCGACACCAAGATTGTAAGGATTATACGATACAGCCGTGATAAGACGGCTGATGCGGCCGCGTTCGGTAAAATGCTGGTCGATGATTATATTTTTCAAAAAACCTAGTCCCGGCGAGAGCCGCACGGCGTCTTTGTGCGGGTGCGATGCAGCCTCGCCGCGGACGATCATCGACGTGCTCATCCCGGCCGCACCGGCGCTTGTTCCGGCGAGCACGACATTCGTTTCGCGGACCATCTGCCGCAATTTCGCCGCAAACTCGGTTCCGCCGAGCATCGAAACCAGGCGCATTTGGTCGCCGCCGGTGATAAAAACACCGGTCACGCCGTCAAGCAGTTCAATTGGATCGGCCTGAAAAACATCTTGCCGAGATGTTGCCCGCAAAACGCGCGGATTAGCAATTCCTAGGTTCCGAAACGCCTGCGTGTAAACATCCGCGGCAAATTCGGGATAATCCGAAGCAACGGGAACTATCAGCACCTCGGCCTTTTCGCCGCCCGCGAGCTCCAGAAACTTCTTCAATATCCGCCGCTCGTTATACTTGTCCTCTGCGCCGCCGATCACCAGCAAATGCCCGCCGATGATCTCGCGGTCATGCGATTCATTCATATTTCTGTCAGAACCGGAAGCGTTAGCGACCGGGTTCTTCGTTCCAAACGCTTTGTCTTCTATGAATTATTAGAAGTCTAGTCGCTAAGTTATTGCAAACGGCGAAGATGGTCAAGAATACTCGAACGCATTGCACGAATTTCGTACCAAAGGTCGATTGATTTCAGTAATCATTGAGGTTTGACTACGCTGGATCCGATATTTTCCAAGATCACTTTACAAAACTTTAGTTTGAGATCGGCGATCATCGTTTATAATCCTCAAGCCAGACCGAATAGAAAACATCACAAGGAGTAACGTATATGTTCAGGTCGCTTTCAATCATTGGTTTGCTGCTTTTATCTTCTCTCTCCGTTTTCGCTCAAACGCAGACGTCGTCCCTTCCGGAGTTGAACAAGATCAAGACTGCGACACTTTCGCCTGCCTACAGTTGTCGTTCAGGCGATGACTTCAAAAAAGGTTATGAACAGACCGCTCTATTTGTAACCGAGGACAGTCGCAAAGATCGCCGGCCAGAGCTGCTGTTCAACGGAGCCTGCGGTGCGGCGGATTATTTTCAATCGGCACTCGGTGGCGATTCGTTTTCACTTGTTGCGGACCTCGGAAAGGATGTAAAACTCGAAGAATTATCGGCCTCCAGGAGTTTTAATCTGAAGCAGATCGCATCCCGCGAAAATCATACTAATTTCGCTCGGATGGCTCCGGTTGTCTCCGGAAATACCTACGCCGTGCTAATAAACGAAGTCGACCGTCGCGCTCTGATCGTGTTCACAATTACGGATCATGTTCCCAACAAAGCGGTTGAGATCAGGTATGCCGTCAAGGCATATCAGACCTTAAATTCCGCAAAGACGTCGCCAGGATTCGTCTGGGAGAAAGGCAGCTCGCAATAACATAAAGAGCGGATCATTGCAATAACGTAAAGAGCGGATCATTAAGGATTAGCTCTGATCGGCTTCGCGGCCGTGTGAATCTCCTGCAAACTGCGGACGGTCACGTGTTGCTGTGAGGTTTTCGTGGCGATGGCTTCGACGAGGGCTTCGGCGCCGGTGATGGTCGTCACGCATGGGACGTTGAATTGGAGAGCGGCTTTACGGATGGCTTTTTCGTCGTAGTGAGAGGTTTTGCCGAGCGGCGTGTTGATGATTAGGGCGATGTCGCCCTGGCGGATGAGGTCGGCGATGTTCGGGCGGCCTTCGTTGACCTTGAATACGTCTTCGCATTCGAGTCCGACTTCCGTCAAGCGTATTGCGGTGCCGTAGGTCGCGACCAGATCAAAGCCGAGTTTGTTCAAACGACGGGCAAGAATTACGGCTTGGCCTTTGTCCGCATTTGTCACCGAGATGAATGCTTTTCCGGAAAGAGGCAGTTTCAATCCCGCACCTTCCATTGCTTTGCCGTAAGCTTCACCGAACGTCGAACCGACGCCCATCACCTCGCCGGTCGAATGCATTTCCGGCCCGAGGATCGGATCGACTCCTGCAAATTTCTTGAACGGAAACACCGGCGATTTTACGAAAATTTTTGGCACGGGCAGAACATCGGGCAAGTTGAATTCCGCGAGCGATTTATCCCCGGCCATCACGAGCGAAGCGATCTTTGCGATAGGAACCCCGGTCGCCTTTGCGACGAACGGTACTGTCCGCGAAGCACGCGGATTTACCTCGATCACATACACGCGTTCGCTTTGAATCGCGTATTGAATATTCATTAACCCTTTTACTTTCAAAGCTTTCGCAAGCAGAACAGTGTAATGCTGAATTGTCTCGAGCAATTCCGGTGCAATGCGTTGAGCAGGCATAACCGAAGACGAATCTCCGGAGTGTATTCCGGCTTCTTCGATGTGTTCCTGAATTCCAGCTATAACGACCGCGGTTTCATCTGCCAACGCATCCACATCGATTTCACCCGCGCGTTCAAGAAACTTGTCAATAAGAATAGGTTTTTCCGGCGATGAATCAACTGCCGATCGCATATATTCATCAAGCGAATGTTCGTCATAAACGATCGCCATTGCACGGCCGCCAAGCACAAAGCTCGGCCGCACGACGACCGGATAGCCGATCTCATTCGCGATCAGCTTTGCTTCCTCAGGCGAGACAGCTGTTCCGTTTGGCGGCTGAGGGATGTTCAATTCCTGGAGCAATGCAGAGAAGCGTTTTCGATCCTCAGCAAGATCAATAGAATCCGGTGATGTGCCGATTATCGGAACGCGAGCGGCGTGCAATCTGTCGGCCAGATTCAACGGAGTTTGCCCGCCGAATTGCACGATCACGCCATCCGGTTTTTCGACATCGACAATGTTCATCACGTCCTCGAACGTTAGCGGCTCGAAATAAAGACGGTCGGACGTGTCGTAATCTGTCGAGACGGTTTCGGGGTTGCAGTTGACCATGATCGTTTCGAAATCAGCATCACGCAAAGCAAAGCTGGCATGGCAGCAGCAATAATCGAACTCGATTCCCTGTCCGATGCGGTTCGGCCCACTGCCGAGGATCATAATCTTGCGTCGGCTCGTCGGCTCGGCTTCGCACTCTTCTTCGTAAGTCGAATAAAGATACGGCGTGAAAGATTCAAATTCGGCTCCGCAGGTATCGACACGTTTGTAAACAGGTGTGACGCCGTTTGATTTGCGATGAACGCGAACTTCGAGTTCAGTTGAGCCTGTTAAGAATGACAACCTACGATCGGACAAACCAAATTCTTTCGAAGTACGTATCTCTTCGTTTGAATAGTCTGCCAAGGGTTTAGCGTCAAGCGACTCCTGAAACTCCATTACTTGCGAAAGCTGGTCTAGAAACCACGGATCGATCATCGTCAACCTATGTATTTCGCCGATCGAGTATCCATTCTGCAAGGCGTATGTGATGTACGAAAACCGCTGTGAGTTCGGACGTGCAAGTTTTCGCTGGAGCTCTTCATCCGGCACATCGACAAGCCGCAAAGGCTTTACAGCCTCAAGTGAACGCAGCCCCTTGAACAAACTTTCCTTGAACGTCCGCCCGATCGCCATCACTTCGCCGACCGATTTCATCTGCGTGCCTAAAACGTCTTCGGCGCCGGGAAATTTCTCGAATGCCCATTTAGGAATTTTGGTCACGACGTAATCGATCGTCGGTTCGAACGATGCCGGCGTTTTCTTTGTAATGTCGTTCGGAATTTCATCAAGCGTGTAGCCGACGGCGAGTTTCGCGGCGATCTTTGCAATCGGGAATCCGGTTGCTTTGGATGCAAGCGCGGATGAACGCGACACGCGCGGATTCATCTCGATTATGCGAACCGCGCCGTCAACCGGATTTACGGCAAACTGTATATTCGACCCGCCGGTTTCCACGCCGACCTTGCGAATGCACTTGATCGACATATCACGGAGGTTTTGGTATTCCACGTCCGTCAGGGTTTGTGCCGGAGCGACAGTTATCGAATCGCCGGTGTGAACGCCCATCGGATCGAAATTCTCGATAGAGCAGATAATGACGACGTTGTCGTTCAGGTCACGCATCACTTCGAGCTCGTATTCTTTCCAACCGAGTATCGATTCTTCGACCAGTATCTGCGAAACCGGCGACGCGGCAAGGCCGTTTTTTGCGATCCCTTCAAACTCTTCCGGGTTATATGCGGTGCCGCCGCCGGTTCCGCCGAGCGTAAACGCAGGGCGGATGATCGCCGGATATCCGGTTTCCTCGACGATCTTTTGCGCCTCTTCCCATGTGTGCGTGAATCCGCCCTTAGGTGACGGAATGCCGATCTCGTCCATCGCCTTTTTGAAAAGCTCGCGGTCTTCGCCGACCTTGATCGCGTCGATGTTCGCTCCTATTAGCTTGACGCCGAATTTACCAAGAATTCCCTGTTCATAAAGTTCGACGGACAGGTTCAGCCCGGTCTGCCCGCCGACCGTCGGCAACAAAGCGTCCGGCCTTTCCTTTTCGATAATTGCAGTCACGGTTTCGAGCGTGAGCGGTTCGATGTAAGTGCGGTCGGCGATCTCCGGATCGGTCATTATAGTCGCAGGATTTGAATTGACCAGAACGACCTCGAAACCTTCCTGCTTCAATGCACGACAGGCCTGCGTTCCCGAATAATCGAACTCGCAAGCCTGACCGATAACAATTGGACCTGAACCGATAATGAGGATCTTGTGAATATCTGTGCGGCGCGGCATAACTAAAATGCTAATTATACAGAAATCGGGGTTTGTATCGAACCGTGCTTTCACTTTCAAGTCGGGAATACGGATTATGGTTATCAGGCGCGGCAAAGGCGGGCAAGCCCGCCTCTGAACCAAACTAACGAAATCTTGTCAACAATTAGTAAGGAAATCTTGGAACCCTGGGAATTTGGCCCTCGACCTTCCGTTTTGCATCGTCGACGATTGCTTTGCCATCGAAAAACTTATCAAGTTTTGTGGCAAAGGCAGGATTGACCCGTTTTAGTATGCCCTGAATGCGTTTTGCTTCTTTTTTGTTCCCGGTCAGGTGATAAACTTCGCCGAGACTGTAAAGCCCAAAAACATTGTTTGCGTCGAGCGCCGTAACACGTTGGAATTGAGCGATCGCCGCTGTCATATTATTCAGGCCGCGATAGCCGACGCCAAGCTGATTCATCGCGATAACCCAATCGTTACGAAGAGCCAAAGCCTGATTCAGAGCGTCGACCGCTGCCTGATGATCGCCGAGCGAGTTGTTCGTCGAACCGAGGTTCATGTAGGCAGCGTCCAATTTCGGATCAAGCTCGACAGCTTTCTGCAGGAAAGCTCTTGCAAGCTCTAACTTTGCCCTTGATTCGGCTTCGCGGCCCGCATCTCGGTCGATCCTTGCTGCGTTGTAATAAGCCCAGCCGAGATTTGTATTATCGACGGCGTTTGGGCTGAGTTCGCGGGCGGTGTTGAGTCGGACAACCGACTTGTCCCATTCGTTTGTCTTGCCAAGACAGAACCCCCATTCGCTATAGTGGTCCGGGTTCTTCGTATTGCCCGGCTCGGCGGCTTTGTATGCCGCGTTGGCCTCGGCAAATCGTTCGAGTTGGCGATAGGTGCTCGCCAAATTCGCCTGTGCCTGATAGTTGAGCGGATCGATTGCCGAAACACGCTGGTAAGCATTCAACGCGTTCGAATAGTCGCCGCGATTGTAGTAGATCACGCCGAGATCGAACCACGCGAGTGCAAAGTTTTGATCGGCTTGAACAGTTCGCTGTAAAGCGGCAAACGCCTGTTCTGCCTGGTTCATCCTCTCAAGTATTACTGCCCGACGGTACAATGCGGCTCCGTTGTTCGGTTCGGCCTGAATCATGCGGTCGAGAGCAGCTAAAGCATCGTCATTTCGATTCTGTCTGGACAAAATTTCGACGCGGGCCATTTTCGATTCGGGCGAATCGATCCCAGCCGTTTCAGCTTTGCTCAAATACATTTCAGCCTTAACGTAATCGCCGGTTGCCACGTAGAGCAATCCGGCGGGAACGTACAGCGAAGACATTGCCGGATCCAGAGCCAAAGCCTTTTCGTAATTTGCGAGCGCAAGAGTGTTGCGGTCCTTTGCATCGTGAATCTCGCCGAGCTTTGCGTAGGCGATCTCGTTTTTGGGATTCAGCTTTACGGCTTCTTCCAAAAAAGGAATCGCCGCGTCGTTGTAGCTCTCACCTGCTGTTTCAATACCGGTTGCGGTCAAAGCCTCGCCAAGTCCTGCCGTCGCATCAGCGTTTTTCGGGTTTGCCTTCACAGCTTCACGGAAATTGTTGGTTGCTCCAGCGATGTCGCCTTGTTCCATCTGAGTTTCAGCACGCGCGGTAAGCGTGTTGGAAAGCCGCAATTTGGCATTTCGTTCGCGGGCACGCGCTTGTGCGACAGCAGCGGCGCGAGCCTTAGCGGCGTCGGATTTTCGCTTGCGGTTCGCCGCTATCTGGGCGTTGATCCTGGCACGGGCGGTGCGGATGCTGCCGCCTCCCGCTCTAAACGAACTTGCCGAGGCACCGCGTTCCTGCGGCCGCTTTCTCGAATTTCTGAACACAAAAACGCTCGCGCCGCCGACGAGGTCGTCGGAAGGCACGATGTCGTTTGCTTTTGTTTCGATTCCGCTAAGAAGGAACGAAACGATAATCAAAATTGAGACTGTTGATTTGCCTTTTGAATGAATGCGAAACATGAACACCTCTGGGGCGGCGTCTTAACTACAGCCGCAAATGAGAATTATACTCCAATGTGACGAATTGAAATCAGTTTTTTTGCGGGGGCCACGGTCTAAAATCCGACAAAGATCGGCTCAGGGTGCAGATAGATATCGAATCGTTCTTTTACGCCTTTTTGAATGAGCTGCTTTAGTTCAATCACCTCTTTGGCGGTTGCCGCGCCAAAGTTGACGATTGCAAGGGAATGGTTCGTCGAAATGCCGACGTTACCCATTCTAAAGCCTTTCTTGAATCCGGATTGCTCGATCAGCCATGCGGCGGGAACTTTTACGTTGCAATCGTCCATTGGGAAATGCGGAATGCTTTCAGCATCTGCTTTCGCCGTAAGCTGAGCGAACATTTCCTTTGAAATTATTGGATTCTTGAAGAACGACCCAACGCTTTGAGAGTTTGGATCGTTTGGGCTGATAACCATCGACTTTGCCCCGCGAATCTGTAAAACTGCGTCGCGAGTTTCTTTCAGTGTCGGCTGGATGCTTCCGAAATATTCACGGATGTCCTTGTAGACAATTTTTGGCAAACCGTGCGGTTTCAGAGCGTAGGTTACCGATAAAACCACATGGCGCCCGGATTCGTCACTGTTGAAAATGCTCTTGCGGTAAGAAAATCCACATTCTGCATTTGAGAGTTCAACGATCTCATTTTTTGTCCGGTCAAAACATCGCACCGTAACTATTGTCTCGGAAACTTCCTGTCCGTAGGCTCCGACGTTCTGCACAGGCGTGCCGCCGACAAGGCCCGGAATGCCGCTCAGGCATTCGACGCCCGCAAGGTCTTGTTCTACGCAATGCCGGACGAATTCATCCCAGTCCTCTCCGGCTTGGGCGGTAATTAGTATGATGTCACGAGAGCCGTCTCGGTCCGCATCTGGCAGCGTCGACCCGTCCGCCAACGCGGACCGTTCCGACAGGACGCCTTTCAAGGCGATCTGTACAACAAGCCCGTCAAACCCTGTGTCCGACACTACAATGTTGCTTCCGCCGCCGAGAATGAAAACCTCTAGATCTTGTTCCGCTGCAAATTCGAATGCCTTATGCACTTGATCTTCCGATTCTGCACGAACGAAATACCGAGCAGTACCACCGACCTTTAGCGTGGTCAGCGGAGCCAGCGGAATGTCCTGCAAAATTTCGATGTGCGTTTGCTCGATCAAATCGGTGGAGAGGTTCTAAACCTAATAGGAAGCTGTATGAAAACCAGCAGAGGAAACACGGCAAGAAATCGGGGTTCTTTTTTGTGTCTTCAGTGTTTTTCTGTATGTCCCGTGGTTATGCCTGAGCACCTTAACCACGGAAAACACAGAATAAAAAGGTGTTGAGCCGACTTTTAAGAAAGCTTCCATTGAAGTCAGACAACAAGATCAAACAATTAACTCCTGACGCGGCCGTTGCTTATAAGTTCAAGCTGTCCGGCAAGGTCGTTTCGGCCCATTTTCTTGAGCTTTTGGTAGCTCTTTTTAGCCTCGCCAATATTACCGGCCTGAATTTCGGCTTCGGCCAGGTTGTAATGGGCGCTTGCAAAATTCTCATCGCGGCTTATGGCCTTGCGAAATTGATTTGCGGCTTCCTTGAAATTGTTCATCTTGCGGTAGGCAATGCCAAGCTCGTTGATCGCAAAGACCCATTTAGGCTCTTTTTTCACGACCTTTGTAAGAGCATCGACCGCGCCTGCATAATCGCCCAGATCGGTCAGTGCCATGCCGAGATTTAGCAATGGGCCTTCGATAAATTTCGGATTTGCTTCAGCAGCCTTTTGCAGATGGAACTTAGCCTTTTCGAGTTTCGGTTTGGCAACGTCCAGGCGCCTCATCGTAATGTCGCCGCGTGCCGCGCTGTAATAGACCCAGCCGAGATTTGCGTTATCGACACTGGACTCGTTAAGGCTAAGCGCCTTTTCGACCGCCCGGATTGCAGGATCCCATTTGCAGGCGATCGCTTGCGTAATGTTTATCTCGCATTGCTTGGCTATCACGAATGCGATCTTGCTTTGCACGTCCGCCGCCTCTTCTTTGCTGAAATCCTTTACCCGGTCGATAAACGTAGCGGCAAGCCCATAATTTCCTTCGGCGTCATTAAAGCTGCCGATCTGACGGTACGCGTCGC
>JBQTJB010000094.1:0-9941 GCA_052387555.1 Blastocatellia bacterium
GGTACCTGCTGGTGGCTGACCTACGCGCCTATCACTTACGCCGCGTTTCCACCAATCCTCGCATATTCTCTGCTGTTTGTAGTCTGCTCGATCGTCGGAATATTTCCGGGGATTTTCAGCGCGATCCTGTCTGTATTGCTTCGCCGCTTCGGCAGTATCGCGATCCTCGCCGCGCCTTTCGTTTGGGTCTTTACGGAGTTTCTCAGGTACTGGCTGACGGGTAATAACTGGAATGCGATTGGATATTCCCTCGCACTCGCCAATCCGACATCTGCCTTGTCGTTTATGTTTTCAACTGGCGTGGTCGGGGCAGCAAGTTTGGGTGGCACTGGATTAGTCGGATTCTTCATAACGGTTTCAAACTCCGTGCTTGTCCTCAGCCTGGTCTCGCGCAAGTGGCCGAGTGTTGTTACGTCCGCCATGGCGTTGATCGTGCTTGGTCTTCTTTCCTTCACAACTTTTATTGGCCGATTCCCCGATTTTGACGTCGTTCCTGCAGCGAAAGCTAGTATGATCGGCGTTCAACCGAACGTCCCGATGTCAGGCCTCGATCAAGCCAAATGGAGGCAGCTTCGCCAACTGCACGTCGAACTCGCCGAAAGCGCGCTTCAAAAACTGACAACCGACAACCGGCCACCGACAACTGTGATATTTCCCGAATCGCCGATGAACTTTGCGTACAATGACGATCTGGAGTTTCAGACATTCATCCACGCGTTTGCCCGTAGAAATAATGTAAATGTGCTGTTCAATTCGGCGGAACCTAACCACGCGGACGGGAAGTTTTTCAATTCTGCGGTGCTGGTCGGGCCGGAGGGCCGCGAGATTGCACAATATGATAAAATTTATCTAGTGCCGTTTGGTGAATCCGTGCCCGCCCCGCTGCAATCGATCGTTCCTGCGTTTGTCGGAAGTTTTTCCTATGGAAACGAGTACGATCTTTTTCCGCTCGGCGATGCGAAGGCCGGCGTGATGATCTGTTTCGAATCGCATTTCGGTCAGCTTTCGCGCGAATACGTCCTAAACGGCGCGGACGTGATAATTGAAATGACGAACGACGGCTATCTTGGCCCGACACCCGTGCTGCGCCAGCATCTGGCAAACGCCGTATTCCGTGCTGTCGAAACGAACCGCCCCGTTCTTCGTGTGACAAACGTCGGCATAACGGCATACATAAACGAACGCGGCGAGGTTTTGGACGCGCTTCCGATGTATCAGGAAGGGACACGAATTTGGTCCGTGTCGAAAAGCGACGGCTCGCAGACGTTCTATGTCAAGTACGGCGATTGGTTTGCGTGGTTGTGTTCGGCGGTGACGGCCGGGCTATTGGTGTTTGGGTTTATGAGAAAGCGACAGAGGTCAGAACCACCTGCGTAAACGATTGATGTGGTGCATTTTACAGGATGAACTCGTAGAAACGTTGAGACTCGGCTACCTGCTTACGCAGACGGTTCTGACATGAAAACACGTTCACATCTTCACGAAGAATCATTCGATTTTGCTCCGGAGCAAATGTTCGATCTTCTGATCACGCCATCCGCGATTCGCTGCTGGTGGGGAGCGTCGCGGGCGATCGTGCTGCCGCAGAAAGACGGAATCTGGACGGCTACATGGGGAGATGAGGACGATCCTGATTACATTTCGACGGCAACGCTGGTCGAGTTCGATCCGCCAAGGCGCCTGGCAATGAAATACGGCAGATACTTTGCGAAATCCGGCCCGCTCCCGTTCGAGTTTGACGAGGACGCGTTGACGACTTTTACGATAGAGCGGAATGGCGACGGCTGTACGCTGCGGGTCGAGCAAACAGGATTTCCGGTCGACCCGATTGCGGATGATTTTTACGCCGCCTGTGAAACAGGTTGGAAGAATACGTTTGAGGGAATAAGAAATTACATAATGGAAAATGGATAACGGACGATTTAGGACACATTCTGGAATTGTCCATTTTCAACTGTCCATTGTCCGTTGAATAAAATGGAACTAACAGAACTACAAACAAAACACGAACAGATAAAAGAGAAAGTTACACAACTTGGGAGGTTTCTTTGACGCTCCAGGCAAGCAGAAAGAACATGAACGCTTAGAGAAGCTGATTTCCGAGCCGGGGTTTTGGAATGATTCGGAAGTGGCTCAAAAGGTGGTGCAGCAGCGGAGCCGGATCGAAAAGGCTTTGCAGCAACAGAAAGATTTCGAGACAGGCGTTTCCGACGCCGAAGTGCTCTTTGAATTTGCCGCCGAGGATGCCGATTCGGCAAAAGAGCTTGGGGCTTTGATAGCAAAGCTTGAAAAACAGGTCGCCGACGCTCAAACGCAAAGCCTGCTTTCGGGCGAGACCGACGCGAACAATGCCATTTGCTCAATACAGGCCGGAGCGGGCGGAACCGACGCGCAGGATTTTGCCCAGATGCTTTTGCGAATGTATCTGCGATGGGCGGAGCGGAGAGGATTTAAGGTCGAAATCCTTGATGAGCAATCTGGAAGCGAAGCCGGAATTAAATCGGCCACGTTTCGTGTCGAGGGCGATTATGCCTACGGGCTGCTTTCGACCGAGGCCGGTGTCCATCGGCTGGTGCGCATCTCGCCGTTCAATTCCGGCGGCAGCCGTGAAACGAGTTTCGCATCGATGTTCGTTTCGCCGGAGATCGACGAGAATATCGAGGTGAATATCGAGGACAAGGATCTTCGAATCGACACATATCGTTCGTCGGGTGCAGGCGGCCAGCACGTGAACGTTACCGACAGCGCGGTGCGTATCACGCATATTCCGACGAATACAGTCGTAACGTGCCAAAACCAGCGTTCGCAATTGCAGAATCGGATGGTCGCGATGCAGGTGCTACGTTCAAAATTATACGAACTCGAGCTTGAAAAACGACGTGCAAACGCGGCCGAACACGAAGCTACCAAAATGGACATTTCATTCGGGTCGCAGATAAGAAATTACGTGCTTCACCCGTACCGTTTGGTGAAAGACACGCGAACAAAATTCGAACAAACGGACGTTGACGCCGTACTGGATGGTGATATAGATGAGTTCATCAAGGAGTTTCTGCTTTACCGCAAAGTGAATAGTGAACAGTGAACAATGGAAGGAACTTCGACAAAAAAGATTCGGTTTTGCGTTCGAAAAGCTATGCTTTCGGCGTGCGAATTGTCATGCTAAGTCAATTTCTTATTACCGACGACGAAGAGTACGTCCTCAGCAAACAGGTCTTGAGGTCAGGCACATCAATAGGCGTCCTGATCCGTGAAACGGTTAAAACATCCCAGAAGAACTAGCCAAACTGTTAAACTGTTTATTGCTTACCGTTCACTATTCAGTGTTAGTTATTCACTAATGAAGATCTGCCCAACATGCAAAAAGACTTATACGGACGACGAGCTTAACTTTTGTCTCGCCGACGGAACGACGCTGCTCAAAAAAAGAGCCGCGGCCAAGAAAGCGCACTCGCGAACTAATGAAGTCGTCGCGATATTATTTCTTGCGTTAGCGGTACTGATCTTTTTGTGTCTGGTTTCGCATGACTCCAGCGACCCGACTTTTAACACGGCGTCTTCGCAAAAAGTACAAAACTGGATCGGAGTTGTCGGGGCAAATTTTGCCGAGCTTTTGCTCTCGATCGCCGGAATTGTCGCCTATCTTTTTCCTGCTTTGCTGGCGTTGATCGCGTGGCGTGTTTTTCAATCGGAAAATCTTTGGCCGCGTGTCAGCCGCATCGCAGGGTTTGTCCTTTTTGTGGCCTCGGCTGCAGGTTTAGCAAATTTGATCGGCTGGCACGGCGGTTTGACCGGAGCTTTCTTTTCGTATTACGCCGTCTATCTTTTATCAACGCTCGGAGCAGCGATTCTGATGACAGCGGCCTTTACAGCCTCGGTTTTGATGATCACCGATCTTTCGTTTCTTGGTTTTGTCGGAAACTTCGAAATGGCAAGAGCGAATTTCAAGATTCATTTCGACGAGTGGAGGGCAAGGCGCCGAGCGTCCCGCGCCGACGAAATCAATGCCGCGAAGGAACGTCAGGAAAAACGACGCGGCTCGCGCGAAAGCAAGAGCCTTAGGGAGCCGCCGACCATTGTTGTCGGTGACACAGCCGTGATCGCAAAAGCCACAATGGCAAATGCCGCTGCCGCGGGAAGCCATTCGGGGAATGCGACACAACATGAGCTTCAATTTGTCGACGTCGGCAAAGACGAACCAGTGCCGCCGACGATTACGTCGCTCGACCGCACTCCCGAAACGGTCGTTACAAACGAACTTCAACCCGGCGATCTGCCGGAACTGGACTCGAACGGGAAGAAAATACCGATCACGCCAACCAAACACACCGGCGAACTCGACGATAGCGAAGTTACCGAAGACGAGCAAGCCGACCAAGGGGCGAAACTTGTTGCGGCAAGCGGGCGAAACTACGAGAGTTATGTATTGCCAAGCTCACAGCTTCTGACGCCGGCCTCGCCGCCTATCCAGCATGAAAAGCAGGAAATGTTTGATATGGCAAATGCACTGGTTGAAAAAACCGAGGAATTCAATGTGTCCGGAAGCGTTGAACATATCCAGCTTGGTCCGGTAGTTACGACTTACGAATTCAAACCCAGTCCGGGTGTTAAGTATTCGCGTGTTACGGGTTTGGTCGACGATCTGTGTCTCGCTCTCAAGGCTGAATCAATTCGAATCGACCGCATTCCCGGAAAAGCGGTCGTCGGGATCGAGGTTCCCAATAACAAGCGGGAAACGATTCAGCTTCGCGACGTAATCGAGTCTACGAAATTCAAAGCTTCGGAATCTCTATTGACGATTGCCCTCGGCAAGACGATCGACGGGCAGAATTACGTTGCCGATCTGGCAAAGATGCCGCATCTTCTGATTGCCGGCGCGACGGGTGCTGGTAAATCGGTCGGCGTAAATTCGCTTGTTATTTCGATTTTGTATAAAGCAAAACCCGATGAAGTGAAGTTCATTATGGTTGACCCCAAGCGGCTGGAGCTCGGCCTTTACGCCGACATTCCGCATCTTGCCACGCCGATCATCACCGACCCTAAGCGGGCCGCTATTTCGCTTAAATGGGCCGTTACGGAAATGGAGCGGCGATATAAAGACCTTGCAGGTTACGCCGTTCGCAACATCGACGGCTACAATGCGGAAGCGAAACGACGCAATTCACTCGAAATGTGGGATGACAGCGGCGACCCGCACCGCATATTGCCGTACATCGTTATCATAATCGACGAACTCGCCGACCTGATGATGGTTTCCGGCAAGGAAGTCGAAGATTCGATAACGCGGCTCGCGCAAATGGCACGTGCCGTTGGCATTCACTTAGTGCTGGCGACACAGCGACCCTCGGTGGACGTTATCACCGGTCTCATCAAGGCGAATTTTCCTGCACGCATCTCGTTTCGCGTTTCAAGCAAGGTCGATTCACGCACGATCATCGACGGCAACGGTGCCGAAAGCTTGCTGGGCAAGGGCGATATGCTTTTCCTGCCGCCGGCGAGCTCGCAGGTGATCCGCGTTCACGGTGCTTATGTCGATGAAAAAGAGATCGGGCGAATCGTCGATCACGTAAAATTGCAGGGCCGCCCCGAATATGACACGACGATCACGAAGAGCGAAGAAGAGCTCGATGACAGCGGCGATCTGCCGGGCCGCCGCGATCCGCTGTTCCTCGACGCCTTGAAATGCGTGGTCAACGCCAAACGCGGTTCTACATCGCTGCTGCAAAGGCATTTGCGTATCGGTTACGGACGTGCAGCGGCAATTCTTGACGCGATGGTCCGCGAAGGCTACATCGGTGACATGGACGGCAGCACGCGTGCGCGGCCTGTTCTGCAAAAAGCCTACGACGATCTGAATGATCTGGATGAAATGGGTGCGTGAAGTACGACATGCGTTGCAGCCTTTGGCTTGAAAGATTGGAAAGTCTGTTCTACAAGAAAGCGATTTCCACAATTTCTGTGGAAAAGTAGCCAATTTCCACAATGTTAACGAGTTCAAATCTTTGTAACATTTACACTTCCAGCATTTTGCACAAATTTATTGCATAGAATGTCTCGAAAATCCTTCCTCGCTTCCAGCGTTAATCCGAAGATAATCGTTTCATTTTTTTTCGTCATTCTTGCCATGGCTGGGGGCGGCTGCCGAACCACTCAGCCGGAACGATCCGCAATTGAAACGGATCAGATCACTCTCGCCCCGACTGCGGTCAACATCAATACCGCGTCTGTTGAAGAACTAGAATCGATTCCGCATGTAGGACGTTCGCTGGCACTGAAAATAATCGAATACCGAGAGACAAATGGGCCGTTTCGACGGCCTGAATATCTGATCCTGATACAAGGGATCAGCGATAAGCGATTTCGAAAGATTAGACATTTGATCCGCGTTGAATAATTTGAACGAGCCGAAACATCCAACAGCATTTTCAATGTACCCGATGGTTACGCTAGCGGCCGCGTTCGCGGCTGGGATTGTCGCCGCGCAGTTCGCCGATGTCGATTGGAAGCTGTTTTTGACTGCGGGTGCGTGTCTGGGGCTGGTCGCTGTTGCGTTTAGTCGCAAGGCATTCGCCGCTATCTTCGTTTTCGCGGCATTTTTCTGCGTCGGTGGCTTTTGTTATCAGATAGAAACGGAAAGTGTTTCCGCGCATCGGTTAAAAAGGATGTTCGATGACGGCCGCGTTGAGTCCGGGGAACCGGCGGAGATCGAAGGCGAAATCTTAGGTGCTCCCGAGCCGGCGCATGAAGGACTGTTTATCACTTTGAGAGCGGAAAAGATCATCTACCGCGGTACAGAACAAAAAGCTTCCGGTTCGATCCGGCTCTTCGCGCCTTTCTATGATCTGGAAACCACAGCTGAGTTCGACAAGCTTGGCCTTCGAAGCGGCGCTCGTGTTCGCGTGGCTTGTCGCCCGGAGCGCGAGGAGCGTTATCAAAATCCCGGCGTGCTTTCGCACACGCAGCTTCTCGACATCAAATACACCGACGCGACTGCGACACTGAAAAGCCCGCTGTTGGTCGAAGTTCTTCAACGCGACTCCAGTTTCCGACCGCTCGGATTTATTTACGACCTTCGGCGGGACACCATTGAATGGTTTCGGGCGTCGTTCGAAACCACTGCGGCTGGAGTTTTGATAGCTGCGAATCTTGGCGATAAGTATTTTTTGGACAAGGGCACCGCCGATATTTTCCGCGAGGGCGGAACGTTTCATATTCTTGTTATCTCAGGCTTGCACGTAACCTCTATCGGTGGATTATTGCTTCTCGTTGTTCGCCTTTTCACAAGAAATAGAAAGCTGCAATTTGTCGTCACGGTTTCCTTATTGTGGATATTTACCCTTGCCGTCGGAGCCGAAGCTCCCGTCACTCGGGCCAGCATAATGTTCACGATCTTTACGTTTTCGTATCTGGTTTTTCGAACGGGAACGCTTTTGAATGCTTTCGGTTTTACCGCTCTAATTCTCCTTGCATTGCGGCCGAGCGAGCTATTCAACCCATCCTTTCAACTCACATTTCTGAGCGTCGGCGCCATTGTCGTTATGGCTTTTCCGCTCATCGAAAAGCTTCGTTCGATAGGACGTTGGACACCGTCGGCCGATCAGCCGTTTCCGGCAAATGTTCCGCGTTGGTCTCAACGTATTTGCGAAACGATTTATTGGAGAGAGGAAGCATGGAAGGTCGAACAAGGCAGGCAAATCTGGACGGCGGGATTATTCAAGTCGCCTTATTGGAATCTGATGGATCGACTCGGATTGCGTCGTGCCGTATCGTTCGTTTTTGAAGGCATCGTCGTCTCCGTGATCGTGGCTGTCTGGATGCTGCCGCTGAACGTGTTTTATTTCCATCGTGTCTCGCTTGCCTCCTTTTTTCTCATTATCTGGGCCGGAGTGCTTCTGGCAACTGCAAGCATCTCAGCTTTTTTCGCTTTTCTCGTCAGCCGAATAAGCGACATATTGGCGGCTCCGTTTATAGTGGTTGCCGAACTTTGCAGCCGACTATTGATCTGGGGATCGTCGCTGGCCGTTGAAGGCGGGTGGGCGAGTTTTCGTTTGCCGATCTATTCAGGTCCGATGAGATCGCTTTATTTCATCTATTTCATTCCGGTCATTGTGTTGGGTGCGGTCGTGTTTCTTTGGGATCCGTTTAGGATGACTCGGCAAAAGCTATCGCGACATTTTCTTCTTGGCTCTTCCGCGGCGGTTTTTATAATTGGCGCGATTATCCTTTTTCACCCCGGAAGCACACCTTCGGCACACGGAAAACTGCGCGTAGATTTTCTCGATGTCGGACAGGGCGACTCCGCATTGGTTACATTCCCGAACGGCGAAACAATGCTTGTCGACGGCGGCGGTCGAATCAGGTACGGCAAAAATGATGATGATAAATCCGAAGTTTTCGAGCCGGACATTCCGAGCATTGGTGAATTCGTCGTTTCGGAATATTTATGGGAACGCGGTTATTCGCGAGTGGATTCAATCGTGGCGACACACGCGGATGCAGATCATATTCAGGGTCTGGGAGACATATTGCGTAATTTTACGGTTGGAAAAATCTACTCGGGCGGTTTAGGCGGCGATGACGCGGATGCCGACGACTTTCTCACTGCGGCCAAGATCTCGTGCTTGCCGATTGAAACTTTGCGCAAGGGCGATGTGATCGAGATAGGCGGTGCTCGCGTGGAGGTGCTGCATCCAAACGCCGAAGCTGTCTCTGGCAGGTACACGGAAAACGATCGTTCCGTCGTCTTGAGAATCGTTTATGGCGAGACGAGCATATTACTTACCGGTGACATAGAAAAGGCTGCCGAAGCTATACTTACCGATGCTAAATCGGACCTCAAAGCAAGTATTGTGAAGGTTCCTCATCATGGCAGCAGGACATCTTCAACACAGCAGTTCGTCGACGCTGTGAATGCTCGCTACGCAATTATTTCAGTGGGCAAGAGATCGATGTTCGGACATCCAAACAAGGAAGTTATAGAGCGTTGGCGAAATGTCGGTGCTGATGTGATGCTTACGGGTGAAAAAGGAACTATTTCGATCTCCTCTGACGGCGAACGGTTAGAGATTTGGACATTCTTGAAATAATAAAAAAGTTTCGCCATTACAGACGCATTGGATTCTTTCTTAAAATGCGGTTGCAACTGAAAAAAGGCTGCCTTTTCAGACAGCCTGCCCAGAAAAGAAAAGCCAGATAGCTTTCCGCCTACGACACTGCTTGGCTAAAGCCGAATGCCAGCTTCCAAGCGTCACCCTCTTTAACATAGACGGACATCGATGGCTGTACTCCGTTTTTTTGTCCGAAGCATGTTCCGTCCGCAGTGCCTTTAAAGGTCAGCATTTCAACGGTCGGTGAAAGCGCGGTCGAAAAGCCATCTGTTACGCTAACGTTCTTTACGTTCTCGCATGGCATTTCTGCCCAGAATTTGATGATGTCTGCTCTGTTGTTCATCCATGTACCGTCGCCGCCCAGGATCGAAAGATTTTTGGCCATCACTTCTTCAAGTTTCTTGGCGTCCTTTGCCTTCCATGCTTCCCAACCGGACAGCTCGATCTTTACGAGAGCATCGGTATTCGGACTGGCTACAGGAGTAGAGGGAGCAGCGGTGTTGCTGTTTGCTGCAGTCTTGTCGTCCTTCTTCGCATCGGGTTTTGCGGGAGGTAGAGGCGGAGCCTTCGGATCAAGTATCGGGTTCTCGCCGTGGAAAACAGGCTGCCATTTGTCGCCGTTGCGGACCCAGATGGTTGCTGCCCGGATGGGGCTGGGAACTTTTGCCGCTTTGCCGTCAGGCCCATTGCATGTGCCGTCAAAGATACCTTTGTAGCTCAGCACAGCAGTATCGGCGTCGATGGTTGCCATCTGCGGATCTTCAAGTTTCCAATCCTTCATATCGCACTTGACGGTGGCGATCATATTCACGGCTGAGGCTTTATTCATTCGCT
>JBQTJB010000095.1:0-5569 GCA_052387555.1 Blastocatellia bacterium
AAAACACCTGGCAAAAGAAAAGGAACTGGACAACGAAAAATGGTGGTCGCACGATTCCCAAAATCGTACACCCACCCCTATCGAAAATCTTTCAACCGTCAGATGAAGTCTTGATTAGTACAGTTAAGGATGTAGGGGCGGCGTTTGCGTTCTATTGCGACACGCTCGGGTTTGAGATCATGTATCAGGCCGAGCCGGAGGTTTTGTATTTTGGGATCGTCAAACGTGACAACGTAATGATCTTTCTCAAGGACATCGGGGTCGAGCCGGTGCCGAACTACACGCGGGAGATCGGGGGCGGCATCGCGCCGTGGGACGCCTACGTTTATGTCCCCGACCCTGACGCTCTGGCCGAAGAGTTTGCCTCACGGGATGTCCAATTTTCGGAACCGCTAAAGGACACTCATGATGGCCTGCGTGGGTTTGAAGTTAAAGATGCTGACGGCTACGTCTTATTCTTCGGCCGTCCTCTTTCATAGTTAGTGTTATTTCGTGGTTAAGGTTTTAAGAATTGGAACCGCGAAATGACACGAAAAAAGCGGCCCACGAATGGACCGCCTTTAATTTCCCAATTATTAGTTAGCGAGAATTAGGCAAGATCAAACCGATCCAGATTCATCACCTTGTCCCATGCAGCAACGAAGTCATTGACGAATTTGTCACCGCCGTCGGCACAGGCATAGACCTCGGCGAGAGCGCGGAGTTCGGAGTTCGAGCCGAAGATGAGATCTACGCGTGTGCCGGTCCATTTTTGGTCGCCGGTTTTGCGGTCGCGTCCGTTAAAGACCTGGCCGTCGCCGTTTGCCGATTCCCATTTTGTGCTCATATCGAGCAGATTGGTGAAGAAATCGTTCGTCAAAGTGCCCGGATTGTTTGTGAAAACGCCGTGCTTCGAACCGTCGTAGTTTGTGCCGAGGACACGCAGGCCGCCGACCAGAACGGTCATTTCCGGCGCGGTCAGCGTCAGCAACTGGGCCTTATCGACCAGCATTTCCTCGGCCGGCGTTTTGTGATGACCCTTTTTGTAGTTCCTGAAGCCGTCGGCCTGCGGTTCGAGATATTTGAACGAATCGACCTCGGTCTGCTCCTGCGAAGCGTCGCCGCGTCCGGGCATAAACGGTACAGAAATATCATGTCCGGCGTCCTTCGCGGCTTTTTCAACAGCGGCACATCCGCCGAGAACGATCAGATCGGCCATCGAAACCGACTTGCCGCCCGCGTTGAACTCAGCCTGAATGCCTTCGTAGGTCGAGAGCACGCCGGCAAGCTGCGCAGGATTGTTGACTTCCCAATATCTCTGCGGAGTAAGGCGTATGCGAGCGCCGTTGGCTCCCCCGCGATTGTCAGAGCCGCGAAACGTCGAAGCCGAAGCCCACGCGGTCGAAACCAACTGAGATACCGATAAACCCGAACCAAGAATCTTCACTTTAAGTGCGGCTATGTCCGAAGCGTCGATCCGCGTGCCGGCCGGAACGGGATCCTGCCAGATCAGATCTTCCTGCGGAACGAGCGGGCCGAGATAACGGGCTTTCGGCCCCATGTCGCGGTGAGTCAGCTTGAACCACGCGCGGGCGAATGCGTCGGCGAACTCCGCCGGATTTTCCATAAATCGACGCGAGATTTTCTCGTATGCCGGGTCCATGCGCATCGCCATGTCGGCTGTGGTCATCATCGGCAGATGCTTTTTGTTCGGGTCTGCGGCATCGGGAACATTTGGTTCTACGCCAACAGGCCGCCATTGGTTTGCACCGGCGGGGCTCTTGGTCAGTTCCCATTCGTTTCCGAACAGCGTCTCCCAATAACTGTTGTCCCACGTGATCGGCGTCGGCGTCCACGCGCCTTCGATGCCGCTCGTGATCGTGTCGGCTCCTTTACCGGAAGCGTAAGTGCTCAACCAACCAAAACCCTGTGCCTCGATAGACCCGCCTTCGGGCTCAACTCCGACATTTGCTGCGTCACCGGCTCCGTGTGCTTTGCCGAACGTGTGGCCGCCGGCGGTAAGCGCCACGGTTTCCTCGTCATTCATGGCCATGCGGGCAAAAGTTTCACGGATGTCGCGGGCCGAGCCAAGCGGGTCAGGATTGCCGTTTGGGCCTTCCGGATTCACGTAGATCAGTCCCATCTGTACTGCGGCTAGCGGATTCTCTAATTCACGGTCGCCGGTATAACGTTTGTCGCCGAGCCATTCGCCTTCCGAACCCCAGTAAACGTCTTCCTGCGGCTGCCAGACATCGGCACGTCCGCCGCCAAAGCCAAAGGTCTTGAAGCCCATCGATTCGAGCGCCACGTTGCCCGTCAGCACGAAAAGGTCAGCCCACGAGAGCTTGCGTCCATACTTTTGTTTGATAGGCCACAGCAGACGGCGGGCTTTGTCGAGATTTCCGTTGTCGGGCCAGCTATTGGTCGGCGCGAACCGTTGCTCGCCGCTTCCCGCGCCGCCGCGTCCGTCGCCAATTCGGTACGTGCCGGCTGCGTGCCATGCCATGCGGATAAAGAACGGCCCGTAATGGCCGTAGTCAGCCGGCCACCACTCCTGCGAATCGGTCATCAGGTCGGTCAGGTCCTTGATCACCGCATCTAGATCGAGTGACTTGAATTCTTCCGAGTAGTTGAAGCCTTCACCCATCGGATCGGCAAGCGACGAGTTTTGGCGAAGGATCTTCAGATCCAACGCATTAGGCCACCAATCGCGGTTCGACGTGCGCGTACTGGTGGTAAAGTTGATCGCTCCGCCCGTAAACGGGCATCGGCTTGAATCGTTTATATCCAAAACCCGGCCATCTGTTGCCGGGACACTCTCCAGGTTATTTCCCATTTTTAGCTCACTTTCCTCTCATTTGTATTTTTTATGGGAACAAACTTATGGATTCGTTCCCGATTTATGATCCGATATGCGTTAAAATTTGTTACCTATAAACAATCTGGACATAAACCACGCAAGGTCAGTTCGATCGATTTTGCTTCGAATTTTGAGCGCTCGGCCGCTTCTTTAAGCAGTCTGTCCGGAATGGTCAGTTCCAGATCGACAAGCTTCCCGCATTTATTGCAGATCGCGTGGTCGTGCCGTGTCAGTTTGCGGTCATAACGTGCAGCGTCGTTGCCAAAGCTCACCTCGCCGATCAGCCCCTCATTTTTCAGGTAGCGCAGAGAATTGTAAACGGTCGCAAACGAGATGCTCGGAAGGAGCAGGCGTGCTCCGTCGAAGACCTCGTTCGCCGTCAAATGTTCGTCCGATTCGCGGATCACCTGAAGAATTACTTGTCGCTGTTTGGTAAGTCCTAAAGTTCCGATATCTTCCATCGCTTGTTTTTAATCTTATGTTATATTTAGAATAATTCGAATTATAAAGAATGTCAATTGAAAAAGGGGCTGTTTATATCGGCTTTGCCGCAGTGATGTGCGGTAAGGCTCCGCCTTTCCGATGGGTCAACTTCCCCGAAGGTTGCGCCTCCGTTAAACTAGAGATTGTCTGCCGGAAAGAAGCAGCTTTTCCGGGCCAGGCAGTTAGTTTTCGGGGGCTGTTCCTCCGAAAAGCCGAGGCGCAGCCTCAAAACTTTTTTTCCTATGACGGAACCCCCCACAGGCTTTCCACACAGCACTATGGCAAAGCCATAAAGAACCACACGAGTGCATTGACACTAGACAACAACGTGCTTTCCGCATGGCATTATGGCAAAGTCATAAAAACTGCACAGCTACTTTCGACGTTTTCGCCGGTGGCTGACGTTTATCGTGTTCTTGAGGTCGAGCGTCAGGTAGCCTTCGCGACTCATTCCCGGTTCCGCAAATCGTTCGGTAGCTTCGATTAAAATGTTGTGGTGACGGCAAAACGGCGCAATGTGGATGATATAATTTTGCCCGCCTCCCTTCGGTTTGACCTGAAACCCATCTTTATCGGCTGCATGTGTCGGGGAGATCCCGATCAGGCCTTCACGCTTGTCAAACATGACCAAAACCGCCTCCGGATCGCCGAGTATCTGTCGGGTGTATCGGTTCAGCGTCAGCGTGTTTTTTGCATTTATCGAAACTGAAAGGTGTCCGTTGCTCGGTTTGGTTTCACCGCCTCTGAAAATATCCCAATGTTTAGCCATAATGTATCGCTCCTGATTAAATGTTGCATCTATAATACATCATTTCTACGACAAAACAAGATCTTTGAGATTATTTTTTTGATTTTCTTCTTTCGTGTGTTTCGTGGACAAACTTCCTTAAAACCTTATCCAGAAAAACCACGAAAGAAGACAATCCAAGACAAAAGGCAAACCGGCCACTAACGGAATTTCGCCTCCTGAGGGAGCGAAGGGAACTATCGCTTAGATCAACGACGCGAACGTAGCGGCACGCGGCTTGTCCCGATTCGGAATCTGCGCCGGTTTGGCGCAAAAATGTCGGAATCGGACAGAATTACACGCGTAAAATTCGCCTGTTTAGATGTTTATGTTTGGTTGGCCGCACGAAACCACTCGACAAACTTCGGAATTCCCTCATCGATCTTGGTCGCCGGGTGATATCCGAGAAGTTTCTTTGCCTTTGAAATATCTGCGTAGGTGATGGGGACGTCGCCGGGCTGCATCGGCTGGCGGTCGATGATGGCTTTTATATCCAGATTTTGTTCAAGTAGTTCGATCAGGCGCGACAGCTCGGTGGTTTCCGATTCGCCTAAGTTAAAGACTTCGTGGATCGAACTTTCGTAATCGATCGAGGCTCGTACGCCCTGAATGATGTCGTCGATATAGGTGTAATCGCGCCGCGTCGTGCCGTCGCCGAACACCTGTATCGGCTTGCCTTCCGAGATAAGTTTCGAGAATTTATGAATCGCAAGATCGGGACGCTGTCGGGCTCCGTAAACGGTAAAAAACCGGAGGCAAACGGTCCGAATGCCAAACAAATGCGAATATGTATGGCAAAGCAGTTCCCCGGCGGCTTTAGTTGCCGCGTATGGCGAGATCGGCTGATGAATCCGGTCTTCTTCAGAAAACGGAACTTTGCAGTTGATGCCGTAAACGCTCGATGACGAACCGAAAACAAATTGCGGCACCTCAAAATCGCGAGCGAGTTCGAGAAGGTTGAGAGTACCGTCGATGTTCGTTTGAGCGTACAGCGTCGGCTGTGACAAAGATGGACGAACGCCCGCACGGGCCGCAAGATGAACGATAACGTCGAAGTTCTTATCGTCAAAAACATTTCGCAAGTCCTCGCGGCAGCGAATGTCCGCTTCGATAAAACGAAACTCGCCGATCGTCTCAACAGCTTTCAAATTCGCGCGTTTTATGTCCGGCGAATAGAAATCATTCAGATCGTCGATGACCGATACGTTCCAGCCGCCTTCGAGCAATAGTTTCTCCACCAGGTGCGAACCGATAAATCCGGCCCCGCCCGTAACAAGTATTCTTTTCTTAATCATTACGTATTGAATCGGCTATTAAATCAGCACACATTGTTTAAGGGTCATGACTAGTTAAGAATCTTATAAAGTAAGATAAAGCTAGTAATGACAGACAGTTACAACATATTAAAGCGTGCCCGAATTTCGCGTAAGAAATTTAGGCAAATATTACGCTATTTTTCA
>JBQTJB010000096.1:0-6722 GCA_052387555.1 Blastocatellia bacterium
GTAACGGCAGAGTTGGTTTAAGCTTTGGGTTTTAATTTTCTGTGTATTCTGCTCCTTCTGTGTCTTCCACGGTTTTCTGCTTTAATGCAAAACTAGGAAGACACAGAATCCATGGAAATTGCAGACATCTATAGCGCGGTCGTGTTAATATGAAATCATAAAAGAGGTAAACTTATGATACAAAGATTGTTGTTTGTTCTTTGTGTGGTGTTAGGTTTGACGGGTTTTGCTGCGGCGCAGGTGAGGACCGTTACTAATGCCGATCTTGAGAAGTTCAGTCAGAAGCGAGTGCAGTCCGAAAAGGAATACCGCGAGAATTATGCAAAGCTGGGGTTGCCGTCGCCTGAAGAATTGGAAAAGCGCAGAACCCAGGAGGCAAAAGAGCGGGACGAGCTTTCGGCCCGATTGCGCGGCGAGCGGCTTGAGCGGGAACGAATCGAGTACGAACAATCCCGGCGTCAGATCGAACAGTCGCGGCTCGATGCTTACTATCGATCGCTAAATTATATTCAACGAGAACCCCCATACGGCGGCTACTATTTTTACGGTGTTCCAAGATTTCGCCGTCCTTTTTTTCCCTATGGAAATCGCTTTCTGCCAGCTTGGCGTGCCGCGGGCGGCAGCGTGATTTATGAACCAGGCGGACGTTCGAGTTTTGTTTGGTCGCCGCCGATTCAGGTTTGGCGGCCTTAAATGAAATCGTTTTGAATTTAGAACCGACGCGAATTATGATTAGACCATCGTTCGCGTTTTTATTTGGGGAGCTTATGAAAGAAGATTGGGAAGCAGTCATCGGTATGGAGATCCACACGCAGCTTGCGACGGAGACGAAGATCTTCTGCGGCTGCCGGGTCGAAGTCGGCGGCGAACCGAATTCCAATACATGTCCGGTGTGTCTCGGTTTGCCGGGCGCGTTACCCGTTCTGAATCAACGGGTTGTCGATCTTGGAGCGAGAGCTGCGTTGGCGCTCGGCCTGGAGATACAGGAGACATCCATCTTCGCCCGAAAGAATTATTTCTACCCTGACCTGCCAAAAGGTTATCAGATTTCGCAATACGACCGGCCCTTTTCAGCGAATGGAAACCTGACGATTCTGACGACGGAACGCGACGAATCCGGCCGAGCCACCGAATGGAAGCCGATGACCATTCGCATCGAAAGAATGCATTTGGAAGAGGACGCGGGAAAGAATGTTCACGAGGGACTGCCTGATACCGATAGATATTCGTATGTAGATCTCAATCGTGCCGGAACGCCGCTCGGCGAGATCGTAACCGCGCCGGATTTTCGCACGTCCTGGCAGGCCTACGATTACGTCAATCATGTACGAAGAGTTCTGCAATGGGTCGGGGCTAGCGACGCCGATATGGAAAAGGGAAATCTCCGATGCGAGGCCAATGTTTCGGTGCGCAAGGTCGGCGATACTGCATTCAATAATAAGGTTGAATTAAAAAATCTCAATTCCGTCCGGTTTATGCAGAAGGCAATCGAATTCGAGATCGAACGCCAGATTACTGCACACGAAGCAGGCGAACCCGTGAATCAGGAAACGCGGCTTTGGGATGAAAAGAATCAGCAAACGCGTGTCATGCGCTCGAAAGAGGATGCGCACGATTACAGGTATTTCCCCGACCCCGATCTGCAGCCGCTAAAGGTTACAAGCGAGTTTATCGGATCGGTAAAAGCCGCAATGCCGGAATTGCCGGATATGATGCGCGATAGATTTATAGAGGAATACGGCCTCTCGTTCTCCGACGCGTCGCAGATCGTAACCGAAAAAGAACTGGCTGAATATTACGAAACGGCAGCAAAAGAATCGGGAAATCCCCGCGTGTCGGCAAATTTTATCTTATCCGAGTTGACACGTGAATTGAACAATTCCGGCAGGCCGATCTCCGAATCGCCCGTATCTCCGGCAGGGTTGGCTGAGCTGATTAAAGTTCTGGACGGCGGTAAAGTAAACAATAATCAGGCTAAAGAAGTTCTGATTGAAATGTTTTCAAGCGGAAAACCGGCAACTACTGTTATCACTGAAAAAGGCTTCGAACAAGTCTCTGATGCCGGAGTAATAGAAAAAATTGTTGACGAAGTGATAGAAACGAATCAGAATCAAGTGGAAGCATACAAAAACGGGAATGAAAAACTCTTCGGTTTCTTCGTCGGGCAGGTAATGAAAGCCTCTCAGGGCAAGGCCAATCCGAAGATCGTCAACGATATTTTAAAGGCAAAATTAAGTATTTGAAGGAGGTCAACAAATGAAGGCGTCGAATTTCCGCATCCTTTTGGTCTTCGCTTTCCTCACGATCCTGTCAGTAATTGCGTTCGGGCAAACGCAGAACCTTCCTCCGAATTTGCGGCGAACAACTTCCAATCCGGATCAGGAAGCATACCGCCAAGTACAAATCCAACGCACCATGGAGTCGCAACAGCGCGTTGCAATGCGACGGGCGGAAGAAGAAGCCCGTTCAAGCGCGACATTGCCACAGGGGCCGAGGATCGAGATCAGCGCAAAGGACCGCAAACGCATCGCATTGCTTTTAAAGCCCAATCCAGAGGATCTGGTTAGATACAAGGACTTTTTAAATCAGGACCGGACGGGCATTTTCCGTCTTTTTCCGAATTCAAAATGCGACGAATATCGCGTAATCAGGGTCGATGGCGAATGTGCCAATTTTGTTCCGGGCGGATCAAATTATAGTTTTCGGACTAATTCGATGACCCCGGATATACATTTTCTGGACGGTAATTTTCTGGCAAAAGGATTCTTCTCGTTGCAGATAATTTCGAGGGTTGGGGACATTCCGCTTGATTCGATAACTATGGCGAGCAACGAAGCGGCTTTTCTGCGAGATTTTACGCCCGAAACCACTTTCATTGACGCACAGGCTCAGATCAAAAAGATAGCCAAAGTGATCAAGGCAAATGGCTTTGAATATTCCAATCTTGCCGCGATAAAACTCAATGAATCATATGTGCTAAGAATTGTGGCATTCAGGAATCGCAACAATATCGAGCGGAGAATGTCCCGCGACGGACTGATTGTCGATGATCCGAAACTAAATTTTTCACGAATCCAAACTGATAATCGGATAGACGTTACTATCGCGTTCAGAGTCGTGCGACAGGACGCGGACGGAAACGTCACTATAATTTGGAAGGAGTTGAGCAGACAGAAAGCACCTGTTATTGTGTTCGACGACGAACAGGAGATGGTCGATTTTTCGTAATTCTATTTAAAGAGCCATTGTAAATCTTGGTTGGAGGAGAGTTATGAGTTTTAAAAGAGCGTTGACGATACTACTCGTGATACTGAATCTGCTGGCTGTAGTTAACTTACCAGCACAAGTTGTACACCCTTCACGCCAGCCAAGGACGACCAACCCAAACCGGCAGGATCCTGCGACGGTAAGGTGGTATGAGGAGATACAAAGGAGAGAAAACGCACCCACAGGAATTAGCTACAGTGAATCGTACGCCGACAGGTTTATCTTTCATAGAGGTGAAGCCAGGAAAAAGCTAGGTCCAACCAGCGAGGAAAAGCGCGAATATGCAAGCGTCCTGAAACTAGCTGATACACGATTGGTCCGCTTGGCTGCTCTTACAGATTGTGCCCGCATTCTTGATATTACGAAACCTGAAAAAGAGTGCTTGAGATATTTTTTGCCCGGAAAGGCCCAGTCATATTCCTTTCGAAAACAAGACTACACACACACGGCTTTCTCCGACATAGAGCGGTCGAAAGACGGGTTCGTTCTGGGAGGCACATTCGTTCTTGGACTTATCACATCACTTGGTGACACGCCAATCGAAACTGTGATAAGCAGTACCGAGAATGTAACTGCTCTCGCAGCATTCACGCCGTCAACTGTAATGGAAGATGCCGCTCGACAGGAGAGCCATGTAAAACGTGGGATGCTCCTCGGTAATTTGACCTACCGAAAACAAATACCGATTGCCGAAGGAACCACTTACCTGCTTCGCTCTGTAGCTTTCCGCGTAAAATTCGCCAATGCGCCAAAAGAGAAAAACTTGGGGGCGTTAAATGAAGATGATCGCCAGGACGTCATCGTCGTATTTCGAGTTGTAAAACGCGGACTGGACGATTCGATTCTTATTCTTTGGAAAAAGATCGCGGAAAAAGATTCGCCGGTGCTCGAAGTCGATTTGGCGGTTCAATCGCAAGTAAAATGAAGGAAAAGACAGCGATCGTCACCGGTGGGTCGAAGGGGATAGGCTATGCCGTCTCTCATCGATTGCTGCTGTCGGGGGCAGATGTGTTTATTTGCGCCCGGAATAAAAGCGATCTCAGATCGGCCGTCGAATCTCTTTCCGCTTTTGGGCGTGTAGAGGGCGAAATCTGCGATGTTCGCAGCGAAGATCAGGTTCGGATGACGATCGACGAATGCGAACGCGTTTTTGGCGGCGTCGATATTTTAATAAACAACGCAGGCATAGGTTATTTCGGCAAGACTGTGGAAGAGATGTCCGGCGACGAATTTCGCCAGACACTAGAAACAAACCTATTCGGCGTATTTTACGCTTGCCATCACACGATTCCTCTCATGAAAAAACGCGGCGGCGGGTACATTATCAACATATCGTCGCTTGCCGGACAAAACGCACACCCGCGCATGGCCGCATACAATGCTTCGAAGTTCGGCCTTAACGGATTTTCAGAGGCGTTGATGCAGGAGATCAGGCAAGACAACATCAAGGTTAGCTACATTTGTCCGGGGAGCGTAAATACTCATTTCGGCGGCGATACGCCAAACGATGAAAAAGCCTGGCAGCTTCAACCGGATGACATCGCGCAAGTAGTTCTCGATTTGCTGAATATGCCCGAAAGAGCATTGCCAAGCAAAGTTGAACTCAGGCCAAGCAGACCACCAGCTAAATAAAAGCAGCTTTTATGCCGAAGTTGTCGGAAATGCCGCGTATTTCATAACTGTTTCGAGCAGCACCGCATCTTCAAACGGCTTCGAAAGATACTCGGAGATTCCGGTTTCAAAAGCTTTTACACGGTGCTTCTCGCCCGTACGCGAGGTGATGACGATTACAGGCAGTTCCCGTAAACTCTCGTTCGCCTGCATAGATGCGACCAGATCGTAGCCATCCATTCGCGGCATTTCGATATCGGTAAGCACGACTTCCGGCAAGCGCCTTGCAGCCAGAAGCAGATCCATCGCTTCGACGCCGTCGCGGGCAGTAAAAACTTCGATACCGGCTTTCGTCAAAACCTTTGACGTCATATGTCGCACGCTCGGACTATCGTCCACGATCAAGACCGAAAGTTTGGTTGTTTCGGGTTCTGTCTTCGATTGCTTTTGTTGAGAAGGCCGGCGGCCGATAATGTAAGGAAGATCTAGGATCGGGACCACGTCGCCACTTCCGATGATTGCTGCTCCGAGCAGCCCATTCAAATCATCAAGAGGTTTTCCGAGTGACCGTATGGCGATTTCCTCGGTCTTTACAACTTCATCGACCTCGACGGCAAAGTTTTTTCCGCCCGAATCAATAAACAGTAAAGAGATTTCCGTTGGGCGGTTTTCTTCAGTTTGAATGCCAAGATGATCGGACAGTGAAACCAGTTGAAATTTGCCCGAACCCGTTTCAACATAACGTTCTTTTCCAATGGTCTTCTGCGTTAATTGCCCAAGATCGGATATATGCTTGACGATGTTTGCCGGTACGGCGAATTTTCGCCGATGAGATTTGATTATGAGCGCCTTTGTCACGGCTATCTTAAGCGGCATTCGAATGCGAAAGGTTGTTCCGTTCTGCGGCGTGGAATCGACCGAAACCGTTCCTCGTCTCGATTCTACCGATTCCTTAACAATGCTCATTCCGACGCCGCGCCCGGCACTCAGATTAAGTTTATCTGCTGTTGTAAGACCCGGTTCGAAAATCAGATCGACGAGTTCGTCTTCAGTAAGTTGTTGGGCGCGTTCGGCGGAAATGATGCCGGATTGCAAAGCTTTTTCCCGAAGCCTCGAGGTCGCAATTCCGCGTCCGTCATCGGAAACCGAGAGTACAATATGGGTTTCTTCGTTGCAGACGTTGATTGTTATTTTGCCTGTTTCCGGCTTGCCGAGCAGACGCCGCTTATCGGGGCTTTCGATACCGTGGACGACTGCATTTCGCAATAAGTGCATCAACGGTTCGATCAACGAATCGAGTATCTGAGTATCGACTTCGATATTCCCGTTTTGAAGAATTACCTCGGCTTCTTTCTCTTCTTCATCGCACGTTACGCGAACCGCGCGTTGAAGCCGGGTTTTAAGCGAGCCGAATTCGACCATGCGGATGTGAATGAGCTTGTCCTGTAAATCTTCAATGCTTCGTCGCTGCCGTTCGAACAGCGTTTCAAGATTGGTTCGCAGAGCGTCAAGCTCCGAATTTATCTCGAAGGCGTCGCTAGCTGTCTCGGTCAGCTCGCGAGCGCTTTGATGGAAATCCGTGTAGAGGTCCATTTCGAGCGGGTCGAACGAATCGCCATCGATTTGAAATCCTCTGCCTAACGAACTTTCGCGAACGACATTTGCTGCACGATCTCCGAGCATGGTTGCTTCGAAGTCGCTTTCGATCTTGCCGCTGGTTGATCTCAAGCGGTGGGTTGCGTGACGCAGCTCCTCAATTTGCTCGCCAAGATCGGCAAGTCGTTGATCGAACGTCGCTCTGCTTACAACAAGGTCGCGGATGATCGCACCCAACTCATCCAGAC
>JBQTJB010000097.1:0-15949 GCA_052387555.1 Blastocatellia bacterium
CTTTCGTGCTAGTTTCCGAAGTCGTTACATTACCGACCGTTTTCCCGTCGCGCATCACTGTAACTTCGTCGGAAATCGCAAGCACTTCTTCAAGCTTGTGCGTGATGATGATGATCGTTTTGCCCTGCTCCTTCATCCGGCGAAGAATTGCGAAAAACTCCACCACCTCCTGTGGTGAAAGAACGGCGGTCGGCTCGTCGAGAATAAGCAGTTCTGCGTTTCTATAGAGAGCTTTCAGCAGCTCAACACGCTGCTGCTGCCCGACTGAAAGATCTTCGATATACGCTTCGGGGTTAATGTTTAACCGAAGCTCATCGGACAACTCCTTGATGTCGCGGGTTGCTTTGTCAAGATCGAGGTTGGCCGCCGAGCCGGTTTCGGCTCCTAGAATAATATTTTCGGCCACGGTCATCGTATCGACCAGCATAAAATGTTGATGCACCATGCCGATGCCAAGCGCGATCGCGTCATGCGGATTTCTGATCGCAACTGGCGTGCCGTTGTAAAGAATCTCACCCTGATCCGGATTATAAAATCCATAGACGATCTTCATCGCCGTGGATTTCCCGGCTCCATTCTCGCCGACTATCGCGTGTATGGTCCCTTTATGCACGAAAAGCGACACGTCGTCATTTGCAACGCAATCACCGAAGACTTTTTTAATGTTCCTTAGTTCGAGCATATTTTAATTCGCCATCGCGTCCGTTACCTTGATCTCACCTGTACCGATCATGGTTCTGGCTTCTTCGACTTTTTTGATCACATCAGCCGGGATAAGCGACTTATTGTTGTCGTCCATAGAGTATGCGACGCCGTCCTTGTCGAGTCCGAAGACGTGAAAGCCGCCGACGAACTTGTTGTCGAGCACTTCCTTTACAACGTCGTAAACCGCGTTATCCACGCGTTTGACCATTGAAGTGAGAACAAAACCCGGCTTCACGCCATTTTGGTTCGAATCGACGCCGATCACGAATCGGTTTGCCTCGCCTTGATCGTTCCTTCCGTATTGCTCAACGGCGTCAAAGGCGCCGAGCCCCGAATTTCCGGCAGCGGTGAAGATCACGTCGGCGCCTTTCTCTATCTGTGAGAGTGCAAGTTCCTTGCCTTTGCCTGGATTGTTCCATGCATGGTCTGTTACGCCAACGTAGTTTTCGATCACCCGAATGTTCGGATTTACCAAACGTGCACCTTCCTGGTAACCGGTGTTGAACCTATGAATAAGCGGAATATCCATTCCGCCGAGAAATCCGAGCACTCCAGTTTTCGATTTGGACGCGGCTATCATCCCTACAAGGTACGATCCTTCATGTTCACGAAAAACGAGTGACGCGACATTTTGCTTTGGCGTCTTGCCATCAGCTTCCATTATCACGCCGTCGACGATCGCAAATTTGATGTTTGGGTAATCGAAAGCGACCTTCTGCATTATCGGCCCTTGAGCAAAACCAACACCGATTATTAGATCAAAATTCTTTTCTGCAAATGCCCGCATTGCCGGTTCAATCGAGGTCGGATTGCCCGGTTCGATGTCGTATAGGCAAATATTAAGGTCTTTTTCGGCCCGTTTTACGCCTTCCCACGCGGCTGCGTTAAAGGAGCGGTCGTTCTTGCCGCCGATGTCGAATACTATGCCGACCTTAGTGTTACAACCTTCACGCTTAGCCTCGGTAAGCCTTCCGCACGCAAAAACGCAGAGTGATGCCGAGCACAATAAAGCTATTTTCAGGAAATATTGAATTCGCATGACGATTAGATGACCACCCTGATCAATTCGTTTCTTAGTACCTTTTCGTGGCTTATTCTATACGCATTCAGCAGTTTTTCGCTAATCATTCCTGCCTGGCTTTCGGCACGGCAAAACGCTGTTCCGAGCGGTCGACCTTTGCATACCTCGTCGCCGATTCTCGCTTGGCAGGAATATCCCACGGCGTGATCGACCTTGTCATCTGCCCGCGTGCGGCCGCCGCCGATCTCGCAGATCGCGTTGCCGATGGCAAGCGTGTCGATTTCGCTCAGGAAGCCTTCGCTTTCAGAGTTGATAGATACCTTTAGAAGCGTCCTATCAATTAACTTTTCAGGTCTGTCGCAGATACTTGCATCGCCGTGTTGGGCCACGATGTTTTCCGTGAATTTTTCAAAGGCACGGCCCGATGAAAGGACATCGGAAATTTTTTCTTTAGCGGAATCTATCGTCGTAGCAACGCCGCCTAAGACGAGCATTCTTGCGGTTAAATCAGTTGAAAGATTGAGAGTGGTTTCCATTCCGGCTTCCATTTCACCACGCATAATCTTGATGCATTCGTAAACCTCAAGAGCGTTGCCGACGAATTTTCCAAGCGGCTGATTCATGTCCGAAACGACGGCCTGTGTCCTCACGCCAAAGCTTTTACCGGTCTGGACCAGTGCTTCGGCAAGCTTGACTGAATCCTCCTGCTTTTGCATGAACGCGCCTGTTCCGGTTTTTACATCAAGCACAAGAGCGTCCAGGTCCTCAGCGAGCTTTTTTGACATTATCGACGCAACTATCAACGGAATGTATGGTACGGTCGCAGTCGCGTCTCGCAGGGCGTATAGCTTCTTGTCCGCCGGGGCGATCTCGCCGGTTTGTCCGGCCATCGCATATCCGTTTCGGCGAAGCAGGTACTTGAACGCTTCGGTCGAAAGGTTCACGTCGAATCCGGGAATGGATTCGAGTTTATCTAAAGTTCCTCCGGTATGTCCGAGCCCGCGGCCGGAGATCATCGGCACGGCGAGACCACAGGCCGCCGCCATGGGTGCAATTATCAGGGAAGTCTTATCGCCGACGCCGCCGGTAGAGTGTTTATCGACGACCGGCTTTTCTACATCGGAAAGGTCGAACACTTTGCCGGAATGGAGCATCGCACGCGTAAGGTCGTCCTGCTCGGCCTGATTCAGACTACGGATAAACATCGCCATCACGAGCGCCGATATTTGGTAGTCCGCCCACGTGCCATCGCAAACACCGTTTATGAAGATGTCGATCTCCTTAGTCGAAAGCTCGCCGCCGTCGCGTTTTTTTGCAATTATTTCCTGCGGTCTCATAGAAAAAACTGTCCAAGTTTCGCACATGGACAGCGTTTAAGTCTATCAACTAAATGTTTGATGTAAAATGCTTTTGCGATATTATCGGTCACGCTTTTCCAACAAAACTACGGCGTGGGCACGGATAGCACGGCGCTCGCCAACGGCATCGACGCCTTCGCCCGTTTTGGCCTTTACGCTAACTGCGTTCGCTTCTACTTCCAACAAATCGGCCAAGCGATTACGAATTTCATCGATATAGTGCCGAAGCTTTGGCTTTTCAAGGCTAACCGTCGAATCGATATTTACGACCGTGTAGTCATGTTGCTTCATAAGCCTGACGGCTTGCAGCAGAAATTCCGAGCTCTCGGCATTGCGCCATTTCTCATCCGAATTAGGAAAATGCGTGCCGATGTCACCTAGCACGAGTGCTCCGAGGATAGAGTCCGTGACGGCGTGAAGGAGCACATCGGCGTCCGAATGGCCGTCGGCTCCGAAGTCGGATTCGATCGTAACGCCGCCAATTATCAACGGACGGCCTTCCTTCAATCGGTGAATGTCATTTCCGAATCCAATACGAATCATGCTAACTGAGTTTAGACAATAGGCATGGTTTTGTTAAGCTCGCAAAAAAAGGACGTTGCAGTTTCAGCAACGTCTGGTGTATTTTTAGTTTCATTATTTGGGGTCATTGTCCAACGCAGGCCGCCACATCGATTCTCTTCTGAGGAGGGTTGGGGCTCGTTATTGTAACGCCGCTTGAGATTATTCGCTGTTCGATCTGTGTAGCGGTCCAATCCGGATTTTGAGCCTTGATCAATGCTGCAGCCCCTGCAACCAAAGGCGTGGACATCGAAGTTCCGTTCCAGGTTCCGAAATTTCCACCTGGAACAGTACTGAGTATCAGTTGTCCCGGTGCAGCAATGTCTACCCACATCCCGAAATTTGAGAACGGCGCAAGTTCGTTTGCCTGATTGCTTGCCCCGACGGAGACCAGTCCCGGAATTGCCTCGCCTGCGGGAAATTCGAGAATGTCCGAGGTCCTGTTTCCAGCTCCCGCTGCAACCAATATGCCCTTCTGACCGGGTATTGTACACACCGGCACTTCTCCCAGTTTCAGGTCGTCATTTTCATCACAGGCAATCTCGGAGATAATAAGTTCGAGCAATTTCGTTTGCCGTCGCGTAGCAAGGCTCAAGTTTATTATGTCAGCGCCGTCGGGCGTTTGTGGATCCCGATCAGGATCGGCTGCATAAGAGAGAGCTTCGGCCAAAACCCAAATATTTCCGGCACCGTCCGGGTCGAGCACCCGAACTGGCATGATTTGGGACTGTGGAGCGATCAGGGATGCCAATCCTGCCACGTGGGTTCCGTGCCCGAATCCCGGATTTGTTCCAAATACACCCACTTCGCTTGGGTTGCTATCGCCGTCTACAAAGTCGTATCCCTGAATAAGCCGTCCTGCAAACGCAGGGTGATTGAGGTCGATCCCGGTGTCCAATATCGCTATCTTTACTCCTGATCCTTGCGTCTGCTGGTGTGCCAACTGAATCCTCAAAGGATCCCGAAACCACTGGCTAACATATTGAGTTGTTCCTCCTCCGATACTCCATGGGTTGCCGCGTGCCTCGGGAGCTTGGGTAATGAAATTTGGCTCTGCAAATTCAACCCGGCCGAAAGGGTCGTTAGTAAGCTGGATTGCCCGATCCTGCGGGTCGGCACCGTCGATGATCCGCATTCTGTAAATCGGCCTTTTGCCGAACCGTTCGATAGGCGCCGGCGACAAGCGGTACCGCTTTGCGATCAACCGAAGCTGATTTGGGCTGAAAAGCTTTATAACAACCTCGTCCGGGGCGTACCCCTCATCCGGGTTGGCAAATACCGGTAAAACTGCAGAACTAAAAAGAAAAATCACTAAAATGCTGAATGTATTAACAAAATTGAATTTCATATTCCTTCACTCGCCTCCGAATGTACGCATATAAATGTACGCATATAGACGCCTAATAGAAGCATACTCTTAGAAACAGAGTAGCGAAACCCTACTGAAATACATTGAGAAAAAATTCTTCTTTTCCATTTTGAATGTAAATTGCTAAAGAGTCTTGTTAATTTTATTCCCAGTTGTGTATTTATTCGGACGCCATTATGTCTGTTAGGAATGAACGCGGCACGAGAATAATTTACACGGACGAAATCCGTTCCAATTGCTCTTGCCTCGTCGAAATAAAAAGACAGGGGAAAGAAAATGAATAAAGTAACAATGTTCTTTGCAGTTATGATTATGAGCGTTTCATTCGGCGCGGCAACCGCAATTGCGGACGATTATGAATGTCGGGCAAAAGTTGGATCGAGAACGCTTGAGAATGTTTATGTACCGTCCGGAGCAACCTGCTTGTTGGTAGGCACGAGAGTTCAGGGAAATGTCATCGTAGCCGCAGGCGGAACACTCGATGCCCGTAATACGCGTGTCGGCGGCAGCATTCAGCTTAAGAAAGGTAACAACGCCCTTGTGACGAATTCGACGATCAACGGCGATGTGCAGTTCGAAGAAAACTATGGCTCGTCTTCAGCTGCGTTCAATTCGATTGGCGGCAGCCTTCAGGCTTACAAGAATCGTGCTCTTGTCAGTTTTTTGTCAAATCAGTTTGTCGGCGGCAACATTCAGAGCTACGAGAACACAGCCGGTGTTGACATCAATGATAACCTTACCGATGCTAACCTTCAGGTTTACAAAAGCCGCGGTGGAATTCTGATCAACGATAACGTTATCCGAGAAAACTTCCAGTGTAATGATAATGAAGGACCTCTTTCAGAAAGCGGTAATCAGGTGGGCGGCGAACGCGAATGTCGCTCGTCAAAATAACTTGACTTTGACTGGAGAACAGCGGACGGCCTTAAACAGTCGTCCGTTTATTCTATTTAAAGTCTTCCGACAAGAAAAAAAGGAGCCCAATAAAATGGATGCAGCCCATCAGCGACCATCTTACGCTGAACTTTTGTCAGAGCTGCCGAAAAAGTCAATCCTTCTGCAAGGTGCTTATAAAATTCTATCATTAGGTCCGTCGAAACTTCGTCATCTACTTGCCAAAGTGTCAGCAAGATATTGGCGGCTCCGGCACACAAAAAGCCGCGAATTAATCCCAGAAGCTCTTCGCCACGAGCAATCTCACTTATTCCAGTTTCGCATGCGCTTAGAACAGCCAGATCGCAATTGCCGAGGTCAAGATCGTAAACGTCACGAACCGTCAACAGTCCGTCATAAAGGCTAAGAGAGGAAAAAAAAGGATTGTCCGAACGGAATTTTCCGTGGCAGGCCAGATGCAGAATTGCGGCAGATTTACATTTTGAACTTAAATTTTCCAGTGTTGCATCATCGTTGATATAGAGGTTCGATTTCGGAAACATTGACCCCAGAGTTTTAAGCTCACGTTCGATATGAGGAGCTTTCTCATCGGCCAAGCCTAAAAATAGAGCACTTTTACCTGTAGCATCTTTTTTCCCATGGTTACGGCAGAAAAAAGAAGCGCTCGGGACACAAACGATCTCGCGTGATTCGATTAAGTACTCGAAACCATCGAAGAGTGCAGGGAACGGCACATAATTCAATTTCTGAAACGGAACAATTACAAGATTTCGTTCTTCAGTCATCGACTGCAACGGTTTTATCAGCCTAATGAAAAGTTCAAACAAAATTTGACGGGTTCGTAAGTTTGAATTTTGTGAGCTTAGAGGATCAGACGAATGCTTGAACATTTCTATCTGAAAGTTTAATTGTTTCAGTAATTCGCCAATTTCTGTCTCGGTCGCTAAATTCTTTATGGCAGTGATCTTTTCATTGGTAACGACGTAAGCAGCAAAGCCGCCATCCAGTACCATGTATTCGATCATGGCAGTCTCTGTACCGATATTGCTCTGTAATTCGGATAATGTAACTTGTCCCGCGTCGAACAACATATTGCCATGCGATCGAGCAGCAAGTTGCATGGTTATCTCAGAGATTTCCTGTTCTCTCAAGCAAATTTTTTCGCTTAGTTTTTTTCTGTGTTCCGTGGAAGATTTCATTTGGTTCGAAATCTCCCGATACAGCCAATTCAATTCGCCGCGAATTTCAACTTTTCGCTCCGACACTTTTTTTGACTCCGGATCCTCGACGTGAATATTGAAGTTCTGGAGTTCGAGTGTTTCCATGAGGGAACGGGATCGAGCACGTTCAGATAATTCGAACGCTTTAGCCACCATCTCCGTGGTGTCATTCGTAAGGTAAATTCCTATAAGTTCATAGTAAGGAGAAAGCTTATCGGCAATGAATCCTGTTCGAAATTCTTCGCCTGGGAGCGGTGAGCGGATTTTTTCGATAAGCCCAACCGCTCTGAGAAAATGTGTTTCAGCAGCAACCAAGTTTTTTTCGATAATTTCGAGTGAACCGAGAGCCGTAAGGCATAGTAGTTGACTTTGCGGCAGATCGATTGTCAGTGTACGTTCCAAAGCAACTGTAAGCATTTCACGGGCTTCCGATTTATCGCCGAGTCGAATTAGAGAGGCTGCTTCAATAACAAGAGCTTCGATTGCCCGCCCCCATGCATGTGCGTTTCGAAAACTTTTACTGCTTTGTTTGGCTTTATTCTTTGCTTTACTATAATTTTGCTCCAAAAAATAAAGCCTGGCTTCGATCAGTCCTGAGATTGCGAGACCGATAAAATTTTTTTCTCCTTTATATAGCCTGCTGGCTTTCTTAAGCAGTTTATGAGCCAAATGATTTTCGCCCAAGCCAACCAAAGCCCGGGACTGAAAAGCAAGTGCTCTAGCCATTTCTGCTTTCATTCCCAACTGTTCGAAAACAGGAACGATCCGCCGGTACAACCGCTCAGCTTCTGGAAACAGGTTCAACTCCAGATACACATCTGCTACCTCCTGTTCGGCAATAGCTGCCTGGCTGTCCATTCCCATGGACACGAACCGGCTTCGTGATAGTTCGAAAAGGTGTAAGGACCGGGCATAATTTCCGCTTAGCAACGAAAGATAACCCAGGTTCGATTCGATTTGGGCCTGAGTAACAAAATGACCGTACTTCCTCGCTCCTTCAAGGCTCTGCTCGTACAATGCCTCGGCATCCCGAAACTTTGTCTGATGGGCATAGGCATTAGCAAGGGATGTTTTGATCTGAATGAGCTTCTCGGAATCCTCGGCGACGGAGAATCTTTTAACAGCAAGATTCAAAATTCGTTCTGCTTCCGAGTAACGATCAAGCCGCTGATAAATATTCCCTAGATTATGTTCGATCTTTCCGGCAGACTTTGGTTTGTCGTATCTGAGAAAAGTCTTCCGCGCCTTATTACCGCATTTTATTGCCTCAGCATATCGGCCGAGAACGGCAAGCGCGTACATTCGGCTAACGCACGTTTCAGCACTGTCGAGTGGCTTTCCCAATTTTTCATACATTTCCGAGGACAGTTTCAGCAATCTGTCAGCCCCGCTCATTTCGCCTTTTGTCAGAAATACTATTCCGTCGATCCAGAATCTAACCGCAGTAACTTCCTGGTTATTGTCTTGCTTGTCATCGAGCAGTCTTATGGCGGATGCTATCCGTTCAGTCCGTGCCGGGTCCGACATCCATGAGTCATAGCACAATTGCCTCAAAGCTTCAGCAACTGCTACGGCTGAAAATACCCGTTTGGTTTCAAGAAGGCGAGATTGTTCTGCCTCGGTAACAGAGGCGAGGTGTAAGGCAAATTCCGCAAGCTGCATCCCTACATTATTCAATTACCAATGGCGGAAATTCAATTCGGGCGTGTTCATGAATAATAACAGCAGCGTAAGTACCCGGCTTAACCGGTTGTATAACAAAGTCAGAAAAATCATCTATTTCCGTCGAAATGGTCAGGCTGTCTTCATTGGTGATTTCGAAAATACCACCGACATATTCAGCACGGACTGAACCTGATATCCGCCACCCGTCTGGGCCAGCTTGTTCCATTCTCACTTCAATAAATGTGTTACCGGCAGAAAATTCAAGTTGTCTGGTAAACTCACTATTTCCGTATCGTAAACCTGTAACCGGCACCAATCGATCGAAGTTCAAGACGGCAGTAAGTTTCTCTATCAGATTGGATTTCCTGCCAAATTCGGTCTGGTTACTTATTGTGTCGAACAAGTCGATGACCCTTTCTGACAGAAAGCTCGGGACATACTCGCTATTATCTGTTCGCATCGCGAACAATGTCTGCTCAATCCGTCGAGCTTTCATTGCACATATGCGGCAATTTTCAATGTGAAGTGCCAAAATGGACTTTTGCTTGGAAGTCGTTTCTTCCAAAACATAGTCGGTTAGTTGTTCGAACTCGATGTGGTTTTCGTTTCCGGTCATACTTTTCCAACTTCAAAGGGGACATTAAATCTCAATTAACAGAGCGTTAAAACCCTCGCAAAATACATGGAATCCGGTTTTCATAAAAATTCGAGTAATTTCTGAAGACATCGTGCTCTGGTAGGGCCAATGCTGCCCTCGCTTATTCCAAGTTCGACTGAAATCTCAGAATAAGGTGGAGACTTGTCCCGATAAAAAAGCATATCCAATAATTTTTGGCATCTTTCGTCAATCGACTTCATTGCCATACGAACTCTGTGCTGTGTCTCAAGCCTTAAGAGGGTTTGATCCGATAACTCAGCTTTATCGGGAAGTTCATCGGCAATTGTTTGTTCGGGATTGTCAATCGAAAGAGTTATCCGTTGTCTTTTCCGTTCACTATGTAATCTCAGCATTTCCCGTCGAGCAGTCGTCACAAGCCACGCCTGAATCTGAGCAGGTTGTTTTATATTGTTCAGATTTTTGACGAGGAGCAAAAAGACCTGCTGAAAAACATCTGCTGACTCATCGGTATCCAGCCCCGCCCGCCGGGCAATCGCATAAATCAACCGTTCGTAGCGGCGAATTAAATCCTCCCAGGCGGACTTGTCGCCATTTCGGCAGTCCGCGATAAGCTGTTCATCGCTGCGAAATTCCATTCGGATAAGGTTGTGGGTAGTTTTAGAAAATCTATTTGCTCTTATTGTACGTCAAAAGATATTCTTCGGCTATGAGCACATCTTCCGGATGTGTGATCTTTATATTTTTGGGGCTTCCGGCAACGTAGGCGATAGCGTGTCCAAGTTTTTCGACCAGGTAGCTTTCGTCGGTCACGGCTTCATCGAAATTTCCGCCAGCAAAAGCTTCGTCCAGCAATTCGATCCTGAAGGCCTGTGGCGTGAGAGCCCTGCGGAGATTTCGACGGTCTATCGTGCCGATTATCATCTGGCCGTCGATTTCCTTGATCGTGTCCGTAACCGGAGCGACGAGGCAAGCCGCATCGAATTCCATCGCTTTTTCAATAGTTTGAGTGATCTCATCCGTGGAAACCAACGGCCTGGCTCCGTCGTGAACGGCGACGATTACGGTTGCCGGATCGATATTGTTAAGGCCATTGTAAACGGACTCGGCCCTCGTTCTGCCGCCAGATGTAATTCTTGCGAGTTTCGAACACGGATATTTTTCAAGAAGTTCCTGCGTTCTTTCAACCTCGTCCGTCGCAACAACAAGAACGATCGAATCAATCGTGTCACAGGCCTGAAATCTTTCCAACGCGTGGATCATAACAGGTTTGCCTAGGATTTCGACAAATTGTTTTGGAATATCGGAGCCGAACCGCGTTCCCGAGCCTGCGGCTACAATAATTGCTGTGTTCATTAATGAGGGTGCTACAGCTGCAGACCATGAATCAATCGAGTTCTTCGATGATCGTTGTTTGCCGCAGATCGCGCGTGGCCTTTCGGAAACCGAGCGAACGTGAGTCGTGTATGGCAACGTGGCCCTCGCCGTTCTCGTCTCGTTCTTCCCAAAGGCGACCGAAAATCATTTTGCCCGCAGTTGTTTGCAAAACGCTGGTCACGGCGATGTCTGCCGTTTTGCCGATCAGCCGGCGAGCGTCGTCAATAACGACCATCGTCCCGTCGTCGAGATAAGCAACACCCTGATTGTATTCCTTGCCTTCCTTCAGGACGAATACACGCATTGCCTCGCCCGGTAAAACCACAGGTTTCAGAGCGTTTGCCAGTTCGTTGATGTTCAAAACCGCAACGCCGCGAAGCTGAGCCACTTTATTCAGGTTGAAATCGTTTGTGACGATGACCGCGTCGAGTGACTTGCCGAGTTCTATCAATTTCAGGTCGACTTCTTTTACGGCCGGAAAATCGGTCTCTACGATCTGAATATCAAGCTTACTGTTATTTCTAAGCCGCTGAAGCATGTCGAGCCCGCGGCGTCCACGCTGCCGTTTAGACGAATCGGCGGAATCGGCAACCTGCTGGAGCTCAGTAAGAATAAAATTGGGAATAATAAGGCTGCCGCTCAAAAAGCCGGTTTCGGCTACATCGGCTATGCGTCCGTCGATAATGACGGATGTATCCAGCACTTTGTAATCACGTTTTACATTTTTGTCGCTGAAAATGCCGCCGAGCGCGGACAGATCGAGGTAATCTCCTTTCGCCGCGCCGACCATCAGGCCGATGTAACCCATAAAAAATGCAAGAGCGATCGTTAGGAAAACTTTCATCTCGCCGGGCACCGTGTTGATGTCCTGAGCGCTGATGAGCATTCCGATCAAATATGCACCGATGATGCCGAGTATCGAACCTATCGCAGCGCCGATCAGCGTCCGCAAACTAGCTTTTCTCGCCCGCATCTCAAATGCGATGATAAGAATTCCGGTAAATGCTCCGAAAACCGCAGAAACGATCTTTCTGGGCAACGGATCGCTGCCAAGAAGCTCCTCGATATGAGTCGTCGTTTTAAGCGGATTCAGCAAGAAACCGACCGCAGCGAGCAGAATAACAAAGCCGACCCGGATTATGAGGACATCCCACTTCATCAATATAATTTTACCACGAAACCAGCCCGATAAATAAAGTCGGTTAAATTTACCTTAATTCCAACACTTGTCAGTTGAGGGCTACCGACTCCGAGGACAGTAGAAAACCGTAGCCCTTGCCGCGTCGTCAGCCGAAACCTTTAATTGCGGCCTAATGATATCAGGGTCATGGTCGTCCTTACCGACAGCTCTTCGCTGACAGAAATCGCGTTAACCCGAAAATGCCCGGGAAGCTATCTTGTCAATGACGTGACCGCAGCCTGTGTCGCCGCAAATATCACATTTCCAGACGTTTCCGGCCTGTCGCAGGTTGAAACGACATTGACAATCCTGGGTTTTGGCCGGACATTATTAATTCGACCGCGAACTGCGTAATGAAATATCCCGACCTTAAATTGCGGTCAAGCGAAGCGGAAAAATCCGCTTCCGACGATTCCAAAAACGATGATTTGGCCTTAAATTTCAGAGAATTCACAAGAAGGTTCAGCCGTCCGAATGAGTCATTTACTTCTGTGATAATTTGTCTGGCTCCTTCGCCGGCCGAAAGATCGCTAACCGAAGTAACCGCTATCGAACCGAGATTTTTTGATTCTTCCAAAGCATCGGTTTCCACAACAGATCCGCCATGATCTCCGACAATTACGTAAGCTCCTTGCAAAGCGAGTTGCAATGCTACAGCGCGGCCGATCGGATTCGTGCCGTCTGGTATGAGGGCGACTTTCTCGGCAAATGCATGGATGAACATTACATTCATTTCACAAACATACCGAATTAATATCCGATCAACTAACAATGGCTCTTTTTATGTCAATTCCGCAACGATTCTGTTAACATTCAGCGTGTAAAGACCTGAAACGAATCAAAAGGGGTTTTAAGAATGGTGCAGAAACTTGATCGTATATCATTTGCAGCTTTCTTTGTAATTGCATTCGGTTCCATTGCCCTTGGGGGTCCGCTTCGCGTTGTCGAGGGTACGATCTACATGGGTGGGTATTCATACACCAGCCCGGACTATCAAACTTTCATAAGCTTCGATCTGACTGCCCGGACAAATAACCCAACGCGAGACATCGGAGTGTATGCCACCCAGCCGCTCAGCGTATTTCTCAACCACCCCGTCCAGCCAAGCGGCCCTTACGAATACAAAGTAGTAATGCCTTACCGTCCCAACCAAATGACGATCAACGGCCAGTCTATCTATCCTGTTTGGTTTAACGAGAGTGTTTGGAGATTGCAATCTTCAATACTGACGCCGGATGCAACTCTGAATTCGCCTGCATTCACGACAGTACAAGCACCTTTTTCTATGTCTGGGAAGCTGCTGTCTTATGGAGCTTATTCCATCGGAATGCGAATGAGAGGTTCCGGCACAGTGACGATGAAATTCGAAAAGGTCGGCTCAAAATATTATTTCTTTGACGCGGCCTACACTTTTTCCTCGCCCTAGAGTAATCTCTGATTTCCGTCCCAATGGCAAAACAACCAGCGACAATCTTCGTCTGCCAAAATTGCGGCGCCCAGTCCCGCAAATGGCTGGGACAATGCCCCGATTGCGGAGAATGGAACTCATTGGTCGAAGAGCGGTTTCGTCCTACGGCACAAGCCGCGGCAGCCGGATCGAGTTACGTTTCACGCTTTCGCGAGACATCGCCGGTTGCGTTTACCGCCATAGAATCGCAGGATGAAGCTCGAACGAGTTCGGGCATTGAGGAATTCGACCGCGTGCTTGGCGGCGGCATCGTTGCCGGTTCGCTTGTGTTGATCGGCGGTGCGCCGGGAATCGGGAAATCCACCATTGTCCTCCAGATCGCCGACAAATTGAGTCAAAACGGAGCAAAGGTTCTGTATGTTTCCGGCGAGGAATCGGAGCGACAGATAAAAATGCGCGGCGAACGCATCGGGACCGCTGCCGAGAATCTTTTTCTGCTTCCCGAAACCAATCTGCAAAGCATTCTTGCCGAGACTGACAAGCTTCGCCCGGATCTGATCATCGTGGATTCGATTCAGACCGTATTCAGCGAAAAGATCGAATCCGCCCCCGGAAGTGTTTCACAGGTTCGCGATGTGGCGGGACAGTTTATGATGTTCGCCAAACAAACGGGAACATCTGTTTTTTTAACCGGACACGTGACGAAGGAAGGTTCGATCGCCGGGCCAAAAACGCTCGAACACATCGTCGACACGGTCCTTTATTTCGAAGGCGACCGGCACCATAATCATCGGATCATTCGGGCTACAAAGAATCGTTTCGGAGCCGCAAACGAGATCGGTGTATTCGAGATGACGAACACGGGTCTGATTCCTGTCGGCAATCCTTCGGAGCTTTTCCTCCAGGAAAGACCTGAAGGAGCAAGTGGTTCCGTCGTAACGGTTTGCATGGAAGGAACGCGACCAATGCTGGTTGAAGTGCAGGCTTTGGTTAGCGGCAACAAGTCTGCATCTGGCCGTCGAATGGCGCAGGGCTTCGATTACAACCGGACATCGCTCTTGATCGCGGTTCTTGAAAAGCGGCTCGGTTTTCAACTTGCGGGTGATGACGTTTTTATCAATATTGCCGGCGGCCTTGAGGTCGATGAGCCTGCGGCGGACCTCGGCGTGATCGCGGCCATTGCCTCCAGTTTCAGAAACCTTCAGATCGCGCCCGAAACTGCGGTTTTTGGCGAAGTAGGCTTGACCGGTGAAGTCCGCGGCGTGCTTCAGGCGCAGGCCCGCGCCCGCGAGGCACAAACCCTTGGGTTTAAGAAACTGATCATTCCGGAATCGAATAAAAAAGGATTGGAAAAACTGCTGGGCGTTCGGGTCCTCGGAGTGAGAAATTTGGAAGAGGCGTTGGATGAACTGTTTTAAGCAGCCAATTGATGCTGTCGTGGTTGGGGAATTTCATCGCCGAATTCGCGGGCGGTCTCAATCCATAGCGAAATAGCCTGGGCAACATTTTCTACGGCTTTTGTCGGGGTTTTACCGTGAGCTACACAGCCAGGTAGATCTGGAACTTTAGCGACATAAACTTGGTCGTCGTTTTCCCAATAAACGATGATTTCATATCTGGGAACATTCCCGTTTTTCATAAATCGTATTTCTTCAAAATTTCACGAACCTGTCGTACCTGATAAGATTTTGCCTTGCTTCCGTCACGTTGCAAATTCGGTTTTTCGAACACCCCGCTTTTTCTGAAACTATGTTGACTTCCTCTTATTCGTTCATTGAATCCAATAGATTTGAGAAAATCCCGTAAGTCGGTAAAGTCAATATTTGCGTCTGAACTCCCTTCGAGAATAGTTTGACGCAGTTTGTCGAACTTTCCCATTACGTATTAGGTTAGCATTTATTCATTCAAATTACTATGATTTGGTACATCGGAATATTGGCCGGGAAAGACTTCAAATGAGCAAAACAATCCTAACAGAAGGTGACGAAGGCGTGAAACTGATCGTGAGGAATATTAAGGCAAAATCGGAGATGCAGGTAGAGACACGCACGCCGGTTCATGTGGTTTATGGGGGTGCCGATCGGTTCAATGCCGGAACGTCGCGAAAGCTGGGTGATTTGGCGTTGGCGTCGATTAAGGATTACGCCCCGAATTTTGTCGAGTTCGCACAGGCAATGAGGTTGCCTGGAGCAGAAACGCTTCCGCACTTCCCCGAAGCAGTCGCAAAACTTGAAAGACAGATCTCACGAAGCCTAAAAAATGCAAAAGCAGAGAATTTTCCCGCATGGTTTAGCTGGACAGTCTATCGACGAACTATTGAAAAGCTCTCGAAAGAACCGGTTGAGGATTTTCGGATCGATTTCGAGGACGGTTACGGGTTTCGTCCGAATGATGAAGAAGACGATGACGCGATCCGATCTGCTGAAGAGCTTGCCAAAGCATTTTTGAACGGCTCGATCACTTACTTTTCAGGAATCCGAATAAAGCCGCTCGGTGTCGAAACCTACGGACGTGCCGTGCAAACTCTGGAATTATTTCTAAATACGCTTGTTGAAAAAACAAACGGTTCGCTGCC
>JBQTJB010000098.1:0-10620 GCA_052387555.1 Blastocatellia bacterium
GCCGTCTAGAGGCATCGTAAAGATAGACGGCAAGGATCTGCAAACAATTCGTTTGCGCGATTACCGCAAGCATCTCGGCGTGGTTCTTCAAGATAATTTCCTGTTTGACGGAACCATTCTGGACAATATCCGATTTGCAAATCCTGAGGCCAATTTGCAGCAGATACGTTCTGTGTGCAAGGTCGCAAACGCCGACGAATTTATCGAGAAATTTCCTAATGGTTACGACACCGTTGTCGGCGAACGCGGTGTAAAATTATCCGGCGGACAGCGCCAGCGAATCGCAATCGCACGCGCGCTGCTCGCAAATCCGCGAATTCTGATTCTGGACGAAGCGACATCTTCGCTCGATTCCGAAAGCGAGGCTTTGATACAGGAAGGTCTTAGCCGTCTTCGCGAAGGTCGTACAACATTCGTTATTGCTCACAGGTTGTCTACCATTAGAACCGCGGATCAGATTTTGGTAGTTGAATCAGGCGAGATACTTGAGCGCGGCACTCACGCCGAACTTATCGAGCTCGGAGGTCGTTATAAACAGCTTTACGATAAACAGTACCGTTTTGAGCAGAATCTCTTTGTAAATCCGGGCGAAGACTTTACTACAAAGCCGCCCGAATCTATGGCAACCTCGAAACTTTAGAATTAACTGAGAAACTTATGCCAAAAAATCAAAACTTTCAAAATCACGCCCGTTACTTTCCGCTGTTTCATTTCATTTTGGTTCCGCTTCTTTCGCTGCATCTGATTTATCAAGCCGTCCGGCTTTATCAGGAACCAAGCCTAGACAGAAGCGTATGGGTTCTGATGTGTGTGGTGTTCATCTTGATGATACTTGCGGCTCGTGCTCAAGCTCTAAAAGTACAGGACAGAGTTATCAAACTAGTGCTTTATAACTAAAGTTATTGTAGTAATGATTTGTTTTTTGTATTCTTGCTATTATGGCAAAGAAACGACAAATCATTCGTTTATCAAAACAGGAAAAAGGTTCTTTGACAAAGATTCTATCTGGCGGCAGGTCGTCGGCTCGTGAGCAGACACGTGCTCGGATAATGGATTTGCTCTCTCGAGGAGAACATCCGCTGGAGATCGCGGAAGTTCTACGGGTAAGTCCGGCGACGGTTTACAACGTGCAGAGCCGCTATTTGGCCGGAGGGCTGGAAGCGGCTCTCAAAGACAAACCGCGTTCAGGCAAACCGCCGAGGATTACGGGAGAGCAAAAAGCCCGGATAACGGCTCTTGCTTGTTCGGACGCGCCGGAAGGTCATGCCCGCTGGACGCTGCGTCTGCTGGTGGACAAGTCGGTTGAGCTTGATTTCGTCGAGTCGATTTCGCACATGGAGGTCGGTCGCATCTTAAAAAAAACTCGTTGAAACCTCATCTGAAGAAGATGTGGTGCATCGGACAGATAACAGGGGAATATCTGGCACGGATGGAAGACGTCCTGTCGCTCTATAATCTGCCGTATGACGAAGAGCGGCCTGTTGTCTGTGTTGACGAACTGCCGTTTCAAATGCTGGGTGAAGTGGCCGAACCGCTTCCGATGAAGCCGGGACAGGTCAAACGATTCGATTATGAATATGAGCGATGCGGAACGGCCTCGGTTTTTGTTGCCTTCGAACCTTTGATGGGAAAACGTTTGATGAGGGTTTATCCACAACGAACAAAAACCGATTATTGCCGCTTCCAGCAGGAAGTGGCCCGGACTTGGGACAAGGCTGAAGTGATTGTCTTGGTGCAGGACAATCTGAACACCCATAATGCCAGTTCGTTTTACGAGAACCTGCCGCCGCCGGAAGCCTTTGCCTTGATGAAACGCTTCGAATTTCACTACACGCCGAAGAAAGGCTCCTGGCTCAATATGGCGGAATTGGAATTGTCCGCAATCGCCCGCCGGTGTCTCGCACGGCGAATCGCCGACTCCAAAACTCTAAGCCGTGAAATAGAATCAATTGTCAAAGAACGAAATAAACTTCAAATCAATGTGAAATGGCAATTCAACGTGCAAAACGCAAGAGCAAAACTAAACCGCCACTATCAAAAAGTAGTGTCTAAAAACTAATGTTACAAAGCACTAGAGGAACGATTAAGGTATAGAGAAATACTTCCGGCCGATTTGGTCGAGCAGGCGTCAGCTCTGAAACTGGGAGAGAACATCGCCCTTCGTTTTGCATCCGATGCGGAGCTCCCCGTTCTAATAAAACGAACTATTGACGGAGAATTCGAATCGCCAAAAAAGATAAAAATGGCCGTAAAGAATTGGCAGGGAGATTATCACCGGGTTTAACGTTGACAAGCTCTCTGAAAACCGATCAAGTACGCATTGCGCCAGCGATCGAACCTGATTGCCTGAGTTAGAGGATTCGAACGAATCAGAATCGGCGGCTCGACCAGTTTACCATTGCCTCCGTTTTCAGCATCGGCTCTTGTAGTTATTTGAAATACACCCTCACCGAAAACCATCAACGAAAGTTCGAAAAGTTCCTGTTCAAAGAATCCCAGGTATAAAACGTTTTCGTCGTAAGAAACACCGATAGGCGTCGAGCGAAAAGGAATTCGCCACTTCTTTTTCATCGTTGTCTGATCTTTCGCGTCCAACAGAAATGCTTCATTTACGTGAAAATTCGAAGGCAGGTGAAACTTGATATTACGTCCCGCGATCATGGTAATGAAATCTTTTTCAGTAACCTGCAAAAGCGGCAATTCGATATAACAGCCGCCGCATTCGGTTGAAGCAAACAATGGTTCGGGTAATGCAAGAGAGGCTCCTTCGGCATCGACCGATTTTAGTGTTGCTCCGAGTTTTAGCGGTGCATTCGGATCTTTGAGCTGTTCTTTAACCTTTTTCAACCGCTCACAAGCCGTTGAATCAAACGAAATCGCAAAACCTATTCCGTTAGCGTCAAGCAACACATTTGCTTTCTCTGCAAATTCTGTCGCAGTCATTTTTGGGTTTGCTGTTTTAAGCGCCTTTAATTGATCGATAAGTGTCGATTTCATTACTTGAAATGGGGCAAGTTTCGCCATCTGGCCATAACAGGTCATGGAGAAACAAAACAATACGAATAAGTGCGGAAATACGTTAATGATCTTCTTCATATTCGATTTGTTTTTGAAGGACTTGTTGCAAAACCGGGAATTGTTGGAGATTTTCAACAGCCCTCAGTACTATGCGAAACATTGGATTAATAAAGGGAACGAAGTATGTCTTGCCTCGATTTACTGATTGGAATGAAAACGTTCCGACGGCTTTCAGGCATCGTTGAATTGTCTGAAGTCGAAATTCGTCGGCAAACATTTCCTCGCCGATCTCCGGCAATCCTAGCTTTACTCGTTCATCAAGAAAGAAACTCCGCTTTTGCGAGAGCCACTCTGGGGTTGGTGGTTCAGTAACGCGATCAAGCAAAAGCGAGACAAGATCATATGTTGGAGAGCCGAGTCGAGCATCCTGGTGATCTATGACGCGTAGCTCGCCGCGTTCATCGAGCATAAGATTGGCGGCGTGAAAATCCCGATGGCAAAGCACCGTTGCCCGTGTTTCCAGTTCGCGTGAAAGGTCGCTGAATTCCGCCGTCAAGGCCAGACTGAGGTCGTCTTCTAATGGTTTCTTCAGAAACGTCGAGAAATAATGTGTCTTAAAGAACTCAAGTTCCCACATTAGCTTTTCGACATCGAATTTTAATTTCGAAGCGATAGAGCCGATCTCGAACGCAGTATCGGTTGCGGCCTGTATGCGCGGTATGAGAGTTATTGCCCTGTCAATTAATTTTTCACGCTCTTCGACCGGAGCCGACTCCAATTCCTCACGCAAGATCCGGCTCCCAAAATCCTCGACTATTATCACGCCCAGGCGCTCATCAAAATCCAGAACTTTTGCAACCGGCAGCCCGCAACTTAAAAATAGCTTCGTAACGTCAAGATAGCTTTGGTCAGCTTCTTTGAATGATTCGGGATAAACACAAGCGACTGCATTTCCTCCATCCCACTGTATTCGGTAATACTCGCGTGTGGATGCATCCGGGGTGAGTTCTTCGATACTGGCGGGTTGGACACGAAGAGTAAGATACTCCTCAAGGCGTTTTTTAAGATCGGACATAGATTTGCTCAGTTTAGCGGAACGATATAATTTTCGCCCTGAATGTAACCTTTGAGCGCCTTTTCGGGAATCTCGGCACAGTTACGTACTATGTCAGCCCTGACGATCGCAGCGTTCTCGAAATGCTCTCCGGGCCCTATCGATACGCCGTCAGCGATAATCGTTCGGTAAAGATGAGCGTCGTGCCCGACAATCACATCGTCCCACAAAACCGAATCACGAATTACCGCAGTCGGTGAAATGTTGCAATTTTCGCCTTCAAATACATTCCCATCGGGCATAACGGCGAGGCTTATGTCGAGGTAACGGGGAATGGTAGAAAGCTCGAACCAATTGCCATCGGTTATGTGCGCCGCTATTTTCTCGCCGTTCTCAAGTGCCGGTTTATAAACGTGCGGAACGATGTCCGAATAAACACCGCGTTGAATGTAATCGAAAACCTGAGGCTCCAAAATATGAATGCCGGTGAACATCAAAGGAGTATGAATCTTAGATTGCGAATTGCGGATTTCTTCCTCGGTCAACGGCATTGCAAAGCCGCCAAATCCGGTAACAAAACCGTTTTCCGTCAAGACCTCGGTAAATCTTTCGCGTTTTACATTTTCTTTTAACACAAGCGTTGCAATGGCGCACGATTTTTTATGTGTCTCGACCGCTCCCGAAATATCGATATCAGAAATTATCTTGCCGTTTACGATGAGAAACGCCTCGTTCTCAAGGTGCTCACGGGCATTGTCTAACGCCCCGGCCGTTCCGAGGATATCCGGCTCCTCAAGTGTGTACTGAATGCGAACGCCGAACATCGAACCATCACCCAAAGCCTCGATCACCGACTGCGGTTGATGATGAAGATTAACGATAACATCAGTGAAGCCGTATTTAGCAACGTATTCGGCGACATAGCCGACAAGCGGCTTACCCAGAAATGGTATCGCCGGTTTTGTCCTGTCAATTGTAAGAGGGAAGAGCCGCGTACCGAATCCCGCAGCCAGGATCATAGCTTTCATACTAATGGGTGGAGAGTAAGTAACCTGACGGTTAATTGAGCAATTATACGCTTTGTGAAATTATTGCGCTAATTTGTCGCTTATTCTGGCAGGTCGAAAGATCGATGATTTTCTTATAAAGAAAAAAGGCCGGAGAATTTACCCCGGCCCAATCGTCAATCAAAAATCAAATTATCAGTATATTAGTGAACAGCCCAACTCGCAACCGGAAAGTCGCAGGTTGGCCCTGTGGCGCACTGTCCCCATTCGAACACGTTAACGGCGCTATTGCTGGAGTTCAGCACCCAGAAATAGTTTTGCGAGGAATCAACATTGCTACGCCAAATAGCAAAATCCGTCCTGCCATCGCCATCGTAGTCGCCCGGTGCAGATACGTCGCCGGTAATACCCCAAACAGTGAGACTTGTAGCCCCAGTGCGGGTTAGCACCCAGTTTTGACGGGCACCGCTGACCGTGCGTCGTACGCAAAAATCGGCTCTTGCGTCACCGTCATAATCGCCGGGAATGATAAAGTCGGAACTGTTGCCCCAGTTGATGAATTCAACTCCCAACCCGTTTGACTTCAACAAAACAAACTGACCTTGTGAAGGAGCGGACGGATTTGACCTCTGAATACAGAAGTCGTGTCTGCCGTCACCGTCAAAGTCACCAGTATTCGGGAAGAAATCACCGTCAACACCAAAGCCCCATGGAACAAAAGTAGTGTTGCCGCCCGGGTTTGCGTTACTGCCTCTATAATAGAAGAAGCACTGTCCGGCGGGCCCACCAAACGGAGGACAACGATAAACGGCCGGATCGGCTCTTCCGTCTCCATCGTAGTCGCCGATGATCGCGGGATCGTCGTCTGTCTGGCCGAACAACTCAACTCTTACGGTGCTGTTGCTGCTGTTCAAAATATAGAATGCAGCGGAACCAGCCGCAGCTTCACGCCATACAGCAAAATCAGACCTGTTATCACCGTCAAAGTCGCCGGATACGATGAAGTCGGTTGCAGCGTCACCCCATTGAGATCCAAATGCGGCTCCGCCGCCGTTCGGACTAACGTACCACGCAATTCCCGGAGCCGCCGGTGATTCCGGTACACGACCCTCTCGTCGGGCCTGTTTACGTTCCCTGACAGTCGTAAATCCACCATTGATCGGGGAATTTGCTCTGGTATCGGCCTCGGTTAGAGGTGTGTCGGTTGCCCGTGCCACTACAAAATCGGTGCGGCCATCGCCGGTGTAGTCGGCGTTTGCCCTTGCCGGAGGTGCGGCTGTAGTGATCTCCAAAGACGCGGCGCTGATCGATCCTGTGTCTCCGGCACCCCCATCAAGAATTCGAAGCGTCCATGTTCCATTTGCTGCGGCTCCCAAAGCGGCAAATGTAGGGGTGATCGGCGTATTTGCACCGCCGCCGACTACTCCGCCCGGAGTTGACGCCTGATAGTTCCCGGGCGTTGTCGGTGTGCTAGCCTGCCCCCACCAAGTTGGCGATGCAGGGGCCGTGTCAAAGAACACATAAGGTCCCGAAACATCATTGCCGCTTCCGCAACCGGTAGCTGTGGTAGAACCTGTCTGCCTAAGAATCGTTTTGACTGGAGATCCCCCGGGAGCACGAAGCTCCAAGGACAAATCCCCTCTCCAAGTGTGGATAGGTGAAAATGTTGTACTGACTCTTACATCGGAGATAGTGCCGCTAATACCGGAAACTGTAAATGTTACATCTCGTGGTGCGGCCGTAAAGTTCCCACAACCTGATGCTGCATCTGCGATAGGGCCCAAAGTTCCAGCATTTGCCGGGAATACCGCCGTCGGAGTCAAAACAGGTGCTGGTGGTAGAGAAACTGTAGGTGCGGCTTCAGCCGGTTGCTGTTTTGCACCCAAATATAACGCAAGGCCTACACAACCCAGTGCGGCCATCGAAAAAACAAATAATCGTGAGGACATTTTGATCTTGGTCCAGGACATTTTTCTTCTCCCTCCTAAAAAAACTTCCAGGAAAGCCTGTGGTTCTTTGTCGATAGAAGTCCCACCGGCTTTCACGAGACGAATTGAATTTTCAAGACTTAACTAAATAGAATGGTGCGAACAAGTTAACTCTTTTCAGCAATGGTGTCAAGGTAAACTGGCAGTAAGAACATATGCTCTGGCTGCTTCCGTGTAGTTTCATCTCTCACGCATCAAACAAGTTAAAACGTTTAATGGAATTTGTTTTGTTGACATGTCGATAACAAATTCGGAAGATTTGTCATTACACTCTATTTCACGCAGAAAGCTAAATAAAGCAGAAAGCTAAATAAAAAGGAAAAACCGGGACACGATCTGTGAACTCAAAAAACGACCGCAAACAAATATTCGGCTGGATGACCTACGACTGGGCGAATTCTGCGTTTTACACGACTGTAGTAAGTGTTCTTATAGGCCCTTATTTGATCGCGATGGCAACTTCTGCAGTGGGTGAGGATGGCGTGATCCTCGATCTTTGGCTTTTCAATGTAACTCCTAAAGGCTTACCGGCGTTCTGTATTGCGATCTCAGTAGGTGCTATGGTTCTGCTGCTGCCTATTCTAGGCGCGATTGCAGATTACACGCACCTCAAAAAGAAAATGATGGCGTTTTTCAGCTATCTGGGTGTTATTTCAAGCTCAATACTTTTTTTTGTTACAGGTGATTCTTATATCGTTTGCTCGGTCATACTCGTGATCGCAAACATGTCTTTCGCTGCGGCAAACGTTTTTTACAACGCATTTCTTATCGACCTGACAACCGAGGACAGGCGAGATAAGATTTCAAGTTATGGCTATGCGGCGGGTTATATCGGCGGCGTGGTCATGCTTATTCTCAACCTTCTTCTGATAAACAACGCCGAACGTTTGGGAGTATCGACCGGCTTGGCCGTCAGGATATCGTTTCTTGCAGCGTCGCTTTGGTGGGGTCTTTTTGCAGCAATAACTTTTCGTCTGATCAAAACAACGGCACCGGAGAAGGCAGTTCCCAAAGGTGAGAATCTGGTAACGGTCGGTTTCAAAGAGCTTTGGGTCACCCTGAAAGAGCTTCGGCGACTGCGCTACACAATGCTTTTTCTCTTGGCCTATCTTTTTTATAACGACGGTATTCAAACGGTGATCCTTCAATCCTCGGTCTTTCTTTCGTATGAACTTTTTACGTCTAAGGGATTGCCTGAAGACAATTCCTTTCTTCTGGGCATCTTTCTCGTTGCACAGATATCGGCTCTCGCCGGGGCGCTTTTATTTGAACGCATTGCCAGGTATATCGGCGCAAAGCGAACTATCGTTATCTCGTTAGCAATCTGGTGCGGAATCGTCATCTATGCATATGCGTTTCTCGAAAATAAAACACAGGCATGGATAATGGGCGCGTGCATAGGATTGGTGCTCGGCTCGGCTCAGGCACTTTCTCGGTCGCTTTATTCACAAATGATACCTGTCGGACGGGAATCTTCTTTCTTCGGCCTGTACGAGATCTCGGAAAAAGGCACTTCTTGGATGGGGCAGCTTTTATTCACAATTATTGTTGGCGCTACAGGGTCTTTCCGACAGGCGATATTGGCTCTGATCGTGTTTTTCGTGGTAGGTATAATCGTTCTTATGTTCACCGATACGACGCGTGCTATACACGAAGCTGGTAATTTGACACCAGCCGAAGCATCAGAAAATTAGCAAATTTGTCTTGAATCGCTCGTCGGCTATAATTATTTAAAGTTAGACATTCTTTTTCCTTCGGAGAGGAGATAAACGTGATAGAAAGTTCTGCCGGTAAAATAGTGACCATCTTTGGCGGCTCGAAATGTCGTTCAGATTCCCCAGAATATCAGGAAGCGAAAAGCCTCGGAGCCTTGCTTGCCGAGGCCGGTTTTACGATTTGCACGGGAGGTTACCTCGGGATAATGGAAGCCGCGTCGCGCGGTGCCCGCGAGCAGGGCGGGCGCGTTTTCGGAATTGTAATGAACCAGTTCAAATCCGAACCAAACCGCTACCTTACCGATAAAGTTGCAACCGACCATTTCTACGACCGACTCCAGAATCTGATAACGCGTTCGGTAGGCTTCGTTGCTTTTCGCGGCGGCATGGGCACGGTAACCGAGGTCTCGCTTGTCTGGAACAAACTTCAAACACGCGTTCTCGAACGGAGGCCTCTTGTCTTGGTTGGCGATTGCTGGCGCGAGGTTGTGGACGCGTGGCAGAAAAGCCTTGCCGTATCAAAAGAGGATATAGGATTTCTCGATTTCGCGGCAGATGCTAAAGAAGCCGCCGAATTAATCATTAGCAAATCGCAAGGAGTCGTTGTATGAATTGTCCGAAATGTACCGTTACTCTTCTTCCGAATGCCCGTTTCTGCGGTTCATGCGGCTTCACGCTACAGACTGCCACTACACCACCGCCTCAATCTGAGCCGCAACCGCCGCCTGCACCACAGCAACAGCCGTCCGCAGGAGCGTTTCATTTTGATGCCGACGGCAAGGGTCAGGGACGCGGCTATCTCTGGGAGATAAAATATCAAGGTGCGTTTGCGTTAGCGGTAATTAATCTACAACCTGAGCAGTCGATCTCCGCCGAGGCTGGCGCAATGGTGTCGATGTCCGCAAATGTCGATCTTCATTCCGAATTAAAAGGCGGCGTTTTCGGCGCACTAAAACGTGCTGTGGGAGGCGAATCGGCCTTTGTTTCAACTTTTACTGCTAAAGGCTCTCCTGGTGAAGTAACATTCGCTCCGGGCGCTCCAGGCGATGTTGCCGGTTTAGAAATGTCTAACCAGACTTTCATGGTTCAGGGAAGTTCCTATCTTGCGGGTGACACCAGCCTCGTTGTCGATACGAAATTCGGCGGAGCAAAATCTTTTTTTGGCGGCGAGGGGTTGTTTGTCCTTCAGGTCAGCGGAACGGGACTGCTTCTCGTCTCGTCATTCGGAGCAATCCACCGGCGAACTCTCCGGCAAGGCGAGCAGTACGTTGTAGATACCGGCCACCTTGTTGCCTGGGAAGGCCACATGCAGTACAACCTTCGCAAAGCGGCGAAGAGCGGCTTTTTTAGAAGCATGATGAGCGGCGAAGGCATGGTCGCAGAATTCAACGGTCCGGGCGAGATTCTTATTCAAACGCGAAATCTTGCGGCGTTCGCCGGACTTCTAAAGCCATTTTTCCCGTCGCAGGGCAGCGGCGGCGGTTTCAGCATTGGCAGTTGAACCATTAATTGATTTAGCGTTAAGTAAGGTCTACGATATTTTTCATGGCGAACCGCGGTGTGCGAATCACGGACAGTTCTCGATCCAAAGAAATAAAGCTCCGGGGGCTTGCCGTGTCGCGGGGCATCGCTATCGGAAAAGTCGTTTGCCTCTATGGAACGAACCGCCAGTTCTTTCGCCGCAAGATTCAACCAAACGAAATTGAGGCCGAGATAGAAAGATTTCGGAATTCGATAGCCGCTTGTGGCCGCCAAATAAATAATCTAATAGCCTCACCGGGGCCGGAAATCTCCGGTTCGGCACGCAGCATTTTCCAGGCTCATCTCGCCATTCTTGA
>JBQTJB010000099.1:0-25226 GCA_052387555.1 Blastocatellia bacterium
CGGCATTTGGACGGCCGAGCGTACGAAGCCTTGCCTTGCTGCGGATGCAGGGAAGCGACCCTACCCGCAGATATTTCAACACCTGTCAGGATCCGACTAATCCGACCGATTGTGCACTGTATGCGCCGTTAGGCGGTTTTGGAAATCTTGGCAGAAACACCCTTCGCGGCCCGTCGCAGAGGCGAATCGACTTAAGTTTGCAAAAAACGATCAAGTTCACCGAAAAGTTGACCCTGGATCTGAAATGGGACGTTTTCAACGTCTTCAATTTCGTCAACTTTGCAAATCCGAATTCCGACTTGGCGGACGAAACGGATTTCGGACAGATAACACGGACGGTAGGGGCTCCGCGCGTGATGCAGTTCGGCGCGAAGCTGAGGTTCTAAGGCCGGTTGATTTTTTGTTTCTTTTTTGGAGAAGTCAGGTATGTCGAAGAAGTGGTTAGCAGTTTTTTCAATCGTTGCAGTTTTAGCGCTTGCCGGGTTTGCCGGCTGGCAATTCCTGGCCGAGCGGGCAAGGGCGTCAAAGCTTGAGGCCGAGATCTTGCATGGCCTTTCGGCCGATCAGATTGAGTTGATGCTTGAGTCTCAGGCTAAGGCCGATCGTTCCGGCGTCGATGCGATAGTTGCCAGCCCGGAAGCGAAAGAAAAATTCCTTAAGGGAATGAAAGAGTATCTCGCATTGGCTGCGGCAGCCCGCAGAGAGGGCTTGACCGACGACCCTGATTTCCTCAATAACTTCGAATACAAAAAGAACAGGTTTCTCGGTGAACTCTATGGCGCAAAGCTTTTTGCGGAAACCGGAAACCGGCGGCTGGTTAGCGACGACGAGATCAATGCCGTCTGGAGCGACGCAAAAAATGAGGAAACATTTTCCAAAGTGATGAACTCGATCCACCGAATTCAAGCCGAGGTTGCAAAAAATGCAGACAGGCTCATGCCCGTCACCCTGCAAGGCGAAAGTCTGACAAAGGCACGCGAGAGCTGGGCCACTTTCAAAATTCTTTCCGATAAGGCAAAGGCCGACGCCGCCTTTATGCAGCAGCCGGAAATTCAGCTTCGGCTAAAAGTAATCGAAGCCGGAATTCTTTCAAACGACTATCTGCGGAAATACTGGGTCGCAAAGGTCAAGGCAACGGATAAAGAAATTGCCGACTACCTCGGAGCCCATCCCGAATACGACCTGAACAAGAAACGCCAGAAAGCTGAAACGATCTTACAGCGGGCAAAGTCCGGCGAAAACTTCGCGGATTTGGCGAAAGAATTTACCGAACACAGGCCTACGAAAGCCGCCGGCGGCCTTTTTGAAAATGTATCGAACGGCGACCTCGACGAACCATTGGAGCGAGCGGCACTGGCGCTCGAGCCGGGACAGATAGCTCCGAATTTGATCGTGTCAGATCTTGGCCTGCATATCGTGAAACTCGAAAAGAAAGAGTTTTCCGCAGACAGCTCCGGAAACAAAATTGCAAAGTACACGATACGCCAAATTTTATTCCAGAACGGTTTTGAACAGCCCAACATGGGATCGGCTGATATTCCGGCGCCGTTCATGAATCCGCAGGAAATTGCCAAGATACATATCGAAAACGAAAAGAGAAATGCATTCGTCGACGGCATTGTGAAAAGCACTCAGATTTCACTTCCTGAGGATTTTGCTGTCCGGCTTCCGGCCGTCCAAAACGCAAATCAAGAAAGCTAGATTTATTTGAATTTCAGAAGCCTGCGGCAGTGAGCCGCGGCTGAGAACTATTGAAGGGGTTAATCAATGAAAAAATATCGTTTTATTTCCATTTTATACATATTTGCTGTCGTTCTGTTTCTGGGTTCCGCCGCGGACGTTTCCGCGCAATTGCTGATCAATGAGATCGAAGCCGACCCGGGCGACCAAACGAACGATTCGTGCCAATACATCGAATTACGCGGCACGCCCGGAGCCACCGTTCCGGCAAACACTTATTTTGTCGCTATCGACAGCGATGCCGCATTTCCCGGTTCGTTGAATCACGTTGTGAATGTCAGCGGAGCCGTGGTCGGATCGAACGGATTGATCTACCTTAACAATACATTTGGAACTTTGCCGTGTCCGAACAGGACGCCTGCCGCCGGCACCACCGTCGTAAATTATAATTCGCCGGTGCGAATCGGAGGACTTAATCTTACTATCGGATCTGAAAGCTTTGCGATCATTCAAACGACAGCAAATATTTTTTCCGGCCTTGACGGCGACCCTAATGACGACGGCGTGCTTAATTTTACAATCACCGGCGTTCTTGATTCGGTAGCATTCATCGTGAACCCGGACGAACATTTCGTCTACCCGGACCAAAACGCTCCGTTTCCGACAACGCCTGTTTTAGGAACCCCTTTCCAGGATGTTCCGGATGCCCTTACGCGATTTCCCAGCAACAGCACGCCTTTCAGCGCCGCCGCCTATTATTGGGGCGAAGTTTCGTCCTTGCCGGCTGAATCGACTACATACGAAGCTCCCCTGAGTGCAAACTTCCCGACGGGCGGCCTGTTGACGCCGGGTGCGCCGAATTTCCCGTTTGCCGCGGTTGGCTCGGCACGGGCAGATTTTGACGGTGACGGCAGAACCGACCTTTCCGTATTCCGCGGTTCAGAAGGAATCTGGTACGCAAACAGATCGTCGCTTGGCTTTAGCGCAACACGTTTCGGGCTTGCGGGCGACAGGTTGGTCCCCGGCGATTATGACGGCGATAACAGGACCGATACGGCCGTTTTTCGTGCAAATGCAACAGAAGGTCAACCAGATTTTTGGATCCTGAACAGCAGCGGATTTACCGTTTCGGCCTTTGCATGGGGAGTGCCGAACGACATTCCGATGAACGGAGACTACGACGGCGATGGCAGGACCGACATTGCAGTATTCAGGCCGTCGACAAATCAGTGGTTTATTCGCGGAAGCATGAACGGAACCGTAACGGTATCCGATTTCGGGTCAGCGGGCGACATTCCGCTTGTAATGAATCAGGATGGCGACACGCGGTCAAATCTGGCTGTTTTCAGGCCAAGCACCGGCTTTTGGTACATCGCCCGCGCGACCGGCACTCCGGGAACCAATTTCGACGCGGTTCCTTTCGGCCTTGCTACCGACCTGCTTGTTCCTGCCGATTATGACGGCGACGGAAGGGACGACATAGCGGTTTTCCGCCCGTCGAACGGTCTCTGGTACATCCTTAGAAGCACCACCGGAACCGTCGATTTCATTCCGTTCGGTCTGAGCACCGACGTTCCCGTTCCCGGTGACTACGACGGTGACGGAAGAGACGATGTTGCGATCTTTCGCGGCGGCACATGGTACCTTCGCCAATCGACTTCCGGAATCGCCATCGGCCAATTCGGAATCGGATCAGACATTGCAGTTCCTGCGGAATACGTTCCTTAGTTTAATTTCGAGGTTTAAGGATGAACGAACGGAAGGATGGCTTTATGCGTCCTTCCTTTTTGCATTATTGCTTACTCTCGTTACATTTTCTTAATCATTTTTTAAGTTGTCATACATACCAAATTAACCCAGCCGCTTTAAGCTCAGTCTGTTACGGTCAATTAAGCAAATAGTCCCATTTTTAATAAGTGCATTTGTACGCTTTTTTCAGGTGTGCTTCACGTAGGTTTATTTCAAATCAAAGAGGAGAGGAATCAAATGTCAGTTGTAGACGATAACATTGTAAGCAACACTTCCAATAACAAAACTTTTGAAGATGTTGTTGAGGAAAGATTCTCGAGACGCAATTTTCTAAAAGGCGCGGCCGCAGCCGCAGCCTTAACTTCAGTTTCCGGCAGCGTTGGATCGCTGCTTGCGGCCGTACCGGCAAAGGCAAACGGCGGCAGGCCTTTGCTTGGATTCACCGCGATCCCTGTCTCAACCGCTGATGAGGTGGTCGTGCCGGACGGCTATACGGCGCGAGTTTTGATTCGCTGGGGCGATCCGGTCTCGGATGGTCCGGCATTTCAGCCGGATGCCAGCAATTCGGCTGCCGACCAGGCACGGCAATGGGGAATGCACAACGACGGCGTCGTATATTTTCCTTTTTATAATGATGATGACGATGATGACAATGAAGGCGGCCGCGGAAGCTCACGGCGGGGGCTTCTGGTTCAGAACAGTGAATACACTGACGACGTGCTTCTTTTCACCGATGGTTTGGTCAATTGGAATGCAGATAAGACCGCAAAATCACTAAACGCCCATGGAGTAAATATTATTGAGGTTAGACGGAGAGGAGGCGAGTGGCAAGTTGTCCGGCCGTCGCGGTTTGCACGCCGCATTACAGGACAAACGCCGATGAAGATCGGGGGGCCAGCCGCTGGCGATCCTCGGTTGCAAACGAGCGCAGACCCGACCGGTCGGCGCGTTTTAGGTACTATTAACAACTGTGCCATGGGCTATACTCCGTGGGGAACATATCTTGCGTGTGAAGAAAATTTTAACGGCTATTTTCGCACAGCCTCCACGCCGGCCACTGGGACGATCGAAGCAAGATACGGGTTGAGCCGCGGCGGCTTTGGTTATTTATGGCATCTCACTGACAAACGCTTCCGTACTCAGCAGCTCAATCCAGCCGACACGACGACCGTACCGGCCGGACAGGTGATGACCAATCCGACCGAGTTCGAGCCGAACGAGCCGAACCGCTTCGGATGGGTTGTCGAGATCGATCCCTTTAGCAGAAATTCGACGCCTGTGAAACGAACTGCCCTCGGACGCATTAAACACGAAGGCGCATGGGTGCAGGAAGCCCGTGACGGCCGCGTGGTAGTTTATTCGGGCGACGACGAACAGTTCGAATACATTTACCGTTACGTTTCTAACCTCCCCTGGCGACAAGCCCGCCGCCGCGGTATAAACCCGCTTGATGACGGCATTCTCTACGTTGCCAAGTTTAATGCGGAACAGATTCCCGGTACGGATCTTTCCAGAGGTGAATGGCTGCCTCTTACACCGGACAATCCAGCTCTCGCCGGATGGACGCTGAACGATATTCTTATCAACACGCGCGGCGCGGCAGATCTGGCCGGGGCAACGCCTATGGACCGACCCGAGTGGATCGACACTTTCCCCGAATCGCTTACAGCGATCGCAACGCTGACCAACAACAGCAACCGCGGTGTCGCCGGGACAAACCCGCGTACAGGTCAGCCGAATCCGGGCGTTGATGCATCCAACCCACGGGCGCGCAATACATTTGGCCATGTGATTCGTTGGATCTACCGCACCGATTGGACAGAAAACACATTTGGATGGGATATTTTTGCCCTTGGCGGCGATCCTGACCCGAATTTTCCCGTTCCCGACGATGGATCGAACATTGTTGGCGACAAATATGGTTCGCCCGACGGCATATACGTGGCTCCGAGCGGACGGCTATGGATACAAACCGACGTATCCGGCAGCGCCATCAACCCGGAAAATAATCCGCGCACCGGTGCTTACGCGACTTACGGAAATAACCAAATGCTCTGTGCCGATCCGAATACCAGGGAAACACGCCGTTTCCTTGTGGGTCCAAACGTCTGCGAGATCACCGGAGTATTTGTTACTCCTAATGAGAAAACGATGTTTGTCGGAATCCAGCACCCGGGCGAAGCTCCGACAGGAGACAACAGCCCGACAAATCCGAAGCGTTTCAGTAATTGGCCGGACGGCCCGACAGGCGGACGCCCCCGTTCCTCCTGTATAGTTATCACGAAAGACGACGGCGGCCAGATCGGGAGCTAGATTTCAGGCTTCAGGTCTCTTAACAGCAAAAAAAGGGCGTCCGCGTGGATGCCCTTTTTCAGTTAATTTTGGTGGAGACGAGGGGGATCGAACCCCTGACCTCTGCAATGCCATTGCAGCGCTCTCCCAGCTGAGCTACGTCCCCGAATTCATTGGAAAATTGACAACGGAAAATAGAAAATCCGCGAGTTATCCAAAAAATCATTATCCATTATCCATTTTCCATTGTCCACTTTCATCACTTTCCTTTGAATACGGGTTTGCGTTTTTCCAGGAACGCCGCAACGCCTTCCTGCTTATCTTCGGTCGAAAAGCATATTGCGAAAAGATCTACCTCACGCCGCAGGCCTTCGTCAAGATTCGATCTGGAAGCAAATTTCACCGCTTCTTTGCAAAGCCGAAGAGCTATCGGGGCTTTTTCGGCGATTTTATTCGCCAATTCCATTGTTTTGGCCTCGAGTTCATCGGCAGGATGAACGTGATTTACCAAACCGAATCGGTGTGCGGTTTCGGCGTCGATCATATCGCCGGTGAGCATGATCTCCATTGCACGCCCTTCGCCAATCAGGCGTGTCAGCCGCTGCGTTCCGCCGCCGCCGGGCATGATTCCGAGATTGATCTCCGGCTGCGAAAACCTGGCGTTCTCGCTTGCTATACGCAGGTCGCAGGCAAGGGCCAGTTCGTTGCCGCCGCCGAGACAAAATCCGTTTACCATCGCAATGACCGGCTTTGGAAATCCGTCGATAGTGTTAAAAAGTGTTCGCTCCTTGAACGTGTCGCGCTGAGTAACGGGCGTTTTGCCGGCAAACTCGCTGATGTCCGCACCGGCGATAAATGATTTTTCGCCCGCCCCGGTTACCACAACAACCTTAACATCTTCATCGGCGCGAAGTTCGTCCAACGCTGCAACGCCTTCTGCATGAACCTTGTTGTTCAAGGCGTTCAATTTGTCCGGCCGGTTGATGGTTAAAACGGTTACAGGGCCGCGTTTTTCGACGGTAATTGTCTCGTAGTTTGGCATATAAACATTTACGACAGGCCGTTTAGCCTGTCGAAGTAATCTCAAATTCGTTGTGCAGTGGTTTCGAAAATGCTACTCGTGAACGCCTTCGCCGACGTTGTCATCGGCGATCCAGGCGACGAACAACCTGAGCCAGCCTTCTTTCGATTCTACGATCGAAACACCGACGCGCGAGGTGCCGTAGCTTGCCGCCGAAAGCCGGACGACCTTAGCCTTTACCTCCACCGGAACTCCGTCCGGCCGATGCGAACGAATATACAACGTGTCGCCCTGCACGATCTTTTGGTTAAGTTGAAACAACGCGCCAAGCGTCGAAATATCGTCGGTCTCGGTCGGTTCGCTCCACGCGGCACCGTCATCGGTGCGGCCCGACACGACTATCGGCAGCCGCAGAGCCATTCGCAAAGCAAAGCGTTTTTCCTCAAACTGAGGCTGAGTACTTGGTAGCATTCCTGGTAATGTGAGTTTGCGCGTTGTTAAAACGAACATATATTAACACGGAAATAAGCTAAACTTCCAATAGATTCGAAGTTCGAGCGCCTGGGAATAATTTTCACGCCAATCGGGATTGAAATTACCGACGCCATAATTATCGGTTCGACTATGCCGTTACTCGAACGCTATACTGTTAATAAACTTATATCACCGACCAGTTTCTATTATTTACTTGATGCCACGCGAAATGTCACAGAAAACGATAAAAAAGAAAGTAGTTATTTTGGGTTCCGGCCCGGCCGGACTGACGGCAGCGATTTATGCCTCAAGAGCACAGCTAGAGCCGCTCGTCATCGACGGCCCGCAGCCCGGCGGCCAGCTCACAATTACCACCGATGTCGAAAATTATCCGGGCTTTAAGATGGGGATCATGGGGCCGATTCTTATGGACGAATTCCGCGAACAGGCGTTGCGATTCGGCACCGAGATCATCAATGTATGGATCAACAAGGTCGATCTTAGCAAACGTCCATTTACGCTGTACGGAAAAGAAAGCGAGGACAGCGAAGAAATTACAACGGTCATCGAGGCCGAAACTCTGATAATAGCGACAGGCGCCTCCGCAAAATGGCTTGGAGTTCCCGGCGAAAAACCAGTGCCGGAGGGCTTGGGCGGAAACGGCGTTTCGGCTTGCGCTACCTGCGATGGCTTTTTCTTTCGGGGCAAGCCGATAGTCGTGGTCGGCGGCGGTGACACGGCGATGGAAGAGGCGTTGTTCCTGACTAAATTTGCTTCGAAAGTAACATTGGCTCACCGCCGGGAAGACTTTCGTGCATCGAAGATAATGCAGGAGCGGGTGCTCACTCACGAAAAGATCGATGTTCTTTGGAATACCGAAATAAAGGAAATTCTGGGTACGAAGGAAACGGGAGTAGAAAGCGTCACCTTTTTCAACAATAAAACAAACGAAACCGCCAATTTCCCGACACAGGGCGTTTTCATTGCGATCGGCCACAAGCCGAACACCGACCTGTTCAAAGGCGTTCTCGATATGGACGAAGTCGGCTACCTGATCACCGAAGGCAAGACGATGAAGACAAATGTAGACGGTGTATTTGCTTGCGGCGATGCCCAGGATGCCTATTATCGTCAGGCTGTTACGGCGGCCGGAACAGGCTGCATGGCAGCAATCGACGCCGAACGCTTTCTCGCTAAACACGGCAGCGAAGCGGAAACGAATACGGCCGCATCATAAATCCTCTATAAATGTTCTGTTCCTTGTGGCTTGGTGACTCACGTTCCTGTGAAAGATGTCTGAAATTATCGGAACGGATTTTATCCCCGGTTCAAAATTCCTCTCCTGTTTTGCATATTATTCCGCCAGCAATTAGTATTTTTTCAGGTTATCTATGCCAATCTACGAGTATCAATGCAAACAATGCGGTTCGCATTTCGAAAAGAGGCAATCCGCTTCGGACGAACCGCTGACAATATGCGAAACATGCGGCGGCGCGCTTGAGAAACAATGGTCGCTTTCGGGGTTTAGTTTTAAGGGCGAGGGCTGGTACGTCACCGATTATGCGGGGAAGAAGGACGGCGGAAAAGCTGAAAAGAAAGAAGAAAAAAGTTCCAGCGGCGAATCAACCACAAAGCCTGAAACTGCATCAAACACGAAAAGTGAGACTTCTACAACAACGAAAACGGACACCTCGCCGAATAAAACCTGATATGGCCGGTTTAATACGAAAAGCCATTGTTTTTGCTGTCAGCGTTCTACTGGCCGTGGGCGTTTCGGCCGGTCAATCGCGCCACAGTAACCGCGCCAACGACCTTGAAGGCTACATTTTAAGCGTGACAGCAAAGATAAGCGACGAAAAAAACGACCCGATCCTTATCGATAATCTCCACCTTTACGAAAACGGGGTCGAGCAGAAAATCAAAAACTTCAGCTTTGACCCGTCGCCGGCTCGAATCGTCCTTCTTGTAGACAATTCAAAAACGCTGCCGGTCGATGTCGACAAATTAAAACAGGTGGCGATGGAATTTGCCTACGAGATATTTGATGGCGACCAGCTCTTTGTCATTGCGTTTGACGAAAAGCCGGAGATCGTTCAGGAATGGACGGACGATGCAAAAAAGATGGAAGCATCGCTCGCATTGTTTCGAAAAAAAGGAAACCCGCACCTTTTCGACGCGATGGATTCCGCCGTTCGCGAGATTTTGCTTCCGCTGATGCCCGGAACCCGAAAGACTGCGGTTGTCGTTATCGGCGACGGACTCGACCGCGGCAGCAAGACGCAATTTGCAAAGATTCTCGGCGATCTGCAGAACGAGAATATAACCGTCTATTCGCTCCAACTGCCCGACCGCACGGGCGGCGCGTATCGCCGCGACCAGCCGAAAGCAGGCGCCGTCATTAGCCAGTTGACCGAAGGCACGGGCGGAAGGGCATTCCCGATCAGCGAGGCGCAGGCCGCCGCCAAAGCCATTTGCGACGAGCTTCGCCGTAACCGCTACCTGCTTTCTTACATGCCTGTGAACACGTCTACATACGACGTCCGCGCGGTTTTCCTCGTTGCCGACGAAGGCATAAACGTCCGCACAAAGAACGCCCAACCTCCGAATGTAAAATAACTGTTCGTTCAATCTTGCCCATCGGAATATGCTAAACTCTTGGTAATGCCTTGCCTTTTGGCCTTAGGAGTTTTCTTTTAAGTGAGCGATTCAAAGAACAATCCCGGTCCGCCACCTGACGATTTTTCCAAAACCACACCGAACATCAATTTGCCTGATGACGGAGGGCAGACTGATTGGGACAAAACAAATTACAACTTTCCGAAACAGCCGCAAGCCGACGAATGGGGCAAGACCGTCACTAACATCAAACCGATAAACACCGAACAGCAGGACTTCGGCAAGACAATGTATCCGGGTGCCAAAAAACAGCCGGAGGCGGATTGGGGCGCTACCAGAGCTAACGTAAACGTGCCCGACACCGATTTCGGGTCACAGCCCGATGATTTTGGCGGATACGATAAGACCACGCCCTATTTCAAGCTGCCGGAGGCCGAACGCGCAAAGTATCAGCAGCTTCCGCCGACGCGGGCGGAGCAAGCCGCCCAAGCCGAAAAAGAACAAAAAGAAAAAGGCGGCGTGCCCGTTTGGGCTTGGGGTTGTGCCGGATTGGCCGCGATGTTCCTGTTTGCCGTAGGAATTCTCGCTGTGGTCTATTTCTTTGTCATAGGCAGTTCGGGGTTCGACATCGTGGTTAAAAGCGCTCCGCCGGACGGCGATGTTCGCGTCAACGATGTTTCATGGGGACTTACACAGGCTGACGGGTCAAAGCGATTGGTCAACCTTGAACCCGGAAAAAAGGTGATAACTATAATTCACCCGACACAAAACTGTGAACCGCGCGAGATAACGGGAAACAGCGGCGACGTAATCGAGATGATAGCCCGATGTAAACCGGCCGAGGTCAAACCCGGCGAGGACTGCACAAACATCGGGCCTGGCGACGAAGACAAGGCCGAACGCTGCTACAACGCCGCTCTCGATGCTTTGCCTGATCCGTTCACCGCCGAACAGCTTGTCCGCGCGTTGAACATACTCGTCATTAATTTCGACAGCGGGAAATACGACGTGCCTGGCAAACGGCTTGCGGCACTGAAGAAAGGTGCGGATTTTATAAAGCGATTGCCGCCGGAAATCCCGCTCGAGGTCGGCGGACACACTGACAATGTAGGACAGGATTCGTCGAACCTGACGCTTTCACAGAATCGTGCAAATGCGGTGAAGCGGGTGCTTGTAGGCTACGGGGTTCGTGAAGATGCGCTACAGACACGCGGCTACGGAGCTTCGAAACCAAAACCCGGCGCCGATAACGCGACCGAGCAGGGAAAGTTCCGCAACCGGCGTATCGAGTATTCGATAGTGAAAAGATGATAATTAGGCGGCAAGCGCGGCTTTCAGCTTACGAAGGAATTTCTTGTCCTTTAGAATATCTTTCTTTAAATCGGCCTTTGCGGCATCCTCAGCCATTCCGTCGACGACCCTTCGCAACGCAAGATTCATCAAGGTTTGATAGCCGACGCCTTCACTCTCGCCCATCTTCTTAAAACGGCTTACAATGTCAGAGTCAAAGTAAATGGTGACACGGCTTTTTAGATTTCTTCCGGCGGTCTCCCGTAACCTTCTGACAGCCGGAGGCAGATCTTCAACGCTGACTTTTTGAAAACGTTTTTTGAACGCCGTCTCGCTAAAGTCGATCACGTCTTCAAATTCTTTTGCGCTGTTCTTCATACATTCTTACCATCCAACGCTCTGCTCTCCGAGCCGTAATACAACGAATATCATCATTCGCAACGACGTATATCAATACGACGAGACAATACTCGGCCGTCTTGCCTATAACTGCCCGCCGCGATTAGTCGAGCGAATGTTCTGTGTCTTCAAAATCAACCGCGAACGGGTCCTCAAACACATCTGATAACCTTCGGAGATCGACACCATGATCTTTGATCACTTTCTCACGTTTTTCTTCGTCCCAAGTGATCGTTCATATATACTATACATATAAAATATATGTATGTAAAGATAATTGTTAGACAGCTACGGGAGCAGCGATCTTGCCGTGCGATTGATAATTATCCAATTTCAGATTTTCAGATTTGAAATTCAACAGTCCTTCCAGGCCTTTCAGATTTTCGGCATCAATAAATTGCAGCTTTGGCAGCGGAAGCGGCTCGCGGGCGAGAAGTTCGTTGACCTGTTCCAAGTGGTTGGAGTAGATATGAAGATCGCCAAAGGTATGAATGAATTCACCGACCTTAAGGGCGCAAACATGTGCGATCACATGAGTTAGCAACGCGTAACTGCTGATGTTGAAGGGCACGCCGAGAAACGCGTCGGCGCTGCGTTGGTAAAGTTGGCAATGCAGTGTTTTGCCGCCGTCGATCTTGAATTGAAACAGCGTGTGGCACGGCGGCAGTGCAACATCGTCGCAGGTTTCAGGGTTCCACCCGGTTACGATCAAACGACGGGAATTAGGATTGGTTTCGATCTCTTTTATCAATCTGGCGATCTGGTCGATGCCGTTCATTCGCGGGTAATCGCCGCCGAACGAACGCCACAGATAACCATAAACCGGCCCGAGATCGCCTTCTCCCCGGCCAAATCTTGCGGTCTGTTCTTTGGTTGCCCATTCCTGCCAAATGTCGACGCCGCGGGCGTTCAAATCTCGCTCATCAGTCGAGCCGCTCAAAAACCAAAAAAGCTCTTCGGCAACCCAGCGAAAGGGTACGCGTTTTGCGGTAACGATCGGAAACCCTCGCCTGAGATCGAACCGCGTTTGATAACCGAAAGCCGAGATCGTGCCGACGCCGGTGCGGTCATCATGCAGCATTCCGTGATCCAAGATATGCCGTAAAAGTTCGTGGTATTGTTTCATTTTTTGTTTTATTTCGCGCGTTTTGTGCGATTCGTAGTTACAGAACTCTTTCTGAAACCACGAAGCAACACGAAATTCATCAACAAAATTTTAGACGCAAATTTGTCGATTGGAAACTCAAAAGCTACTATTCTTGTTTGAATTGCCAAGTTTTATAGTATGAACAAGAAACTCGAAGTCAGTTTTAACAGTCCGCAGTGCGGCTGGATGTCGATCGGATTTGACGACGGCGTTTCCGAGTTTCACACGACGACGGCTCACGCGCCGCATTCTGCGGCATTGCCGGAACTGATGCGCATCCTTACCGCGTTGGTCGATCCTGCATCGCCGCAAAATGAGTATTTATTGAAGTGGAACCGCGACCCGGAGGAATTCGATTTTAAATTTGCACGCACTGGCGACGATCTGGTGGTCGAGATCTATCAATACCCGACCGACGAGCGCGATGCTGCCGAACGTCAATTGGTTTTTTCTCACGCCGATAAAGTAAATAAAGTGATCGCGGCATTCGCCGAAACGTTCGATCAGCTTTTCGAAGACCGCAATACGGACGAATTCGAATTCAATTGGCGCCAGCCCTTTCCGTATGCTGAGTTTGAGGAATTTAAGGGAAAAATAGAACGCGGATAAAACGGATTTGGCGGATTTTCGCAGATATGAAAATCTCGGATCGGTAAAGATCAGTTTGATCTGTCTCATCCGCGTTCTAAATTTTTTTGAATGAAAGAAAGGCTTTTAGATTTACTTGCTTGCCCGACGTGCGGTGGCGATATCTTGCTGGCGTACGCGAGCAAATACGATGAAAAAGAGATCATCGAGGGGGTGCTGACGTGCAGGAAATGCGAGCGGGAATACAAAGTCGTGCGCGGCGTACCGCGTTTTGTGGACCTCTCGAAGATTGAAGGAGACAAAGCCGAAACGGCTGAGAATTTCGGGTGGCAGTGGACGCATTTTACCCAGGAAGATACAAAATACTCCGAACAGTTTCTTGGATGGCTTCAGCCTGTAAAACCAGAATTTTTCAAGGATAAGATAGTGCTCGAAGGCGGTTGCGGTAAAGGCCGTCATACGAAACTCGCTGCCGAGTGGGGGGCGAAAGATGTCATAGGCATAGACCTCGGCGACGGCGTCGATTCGGCGTTTGCTCTGACCCGCGATCTTACGAATGCTCATATCGTCCAATGCGACATCTTCAAGCTGCCGCTCAAAAAAGCATTCGATTTTGCGTTCAGCGTTGGCGTACTGCACCACACACCTCATCCAAAGAAAGCATTTCTTTCACTCGCTTCCAAGGTGAAAAAAGGCGGGCACATCTCGGCTTGGGTTTACGGCGCCGAAAACAACGAGTGGATCATGAAATACGTCAACCCGATCCGCGAAGGCCTGACGTCCAAAATGAGCCAGCCGTTGCTCTACCAGCTTTCAAAGCTGCCGACGCTGAGCTTGTTTCTGACCACAAAACTCGTCTATCGCCCGGCCAACTTCGCCGCCAAACCGGTCGCCAAACACTTGTTTTATAACGATTATCTAAACCACCTCGCCACCTTCGGCTGGCGCGAGCAGCACAACATCGTTTTCGACCACCTCGTCGCTCCGACCGCGTTTTATATTTCGAAAGCCGAGTTCGAAGAATGGTGGAAGGAAGCCGACGCCGGCGACGTCGAGATCATTTGGCATAATAAAAATAGCTGGTGCGGGTTTGGGAAATTATTATGAACCGCAGAGGCGGCGAGGCGCAGAGAAAATCCCTGCTTTTTTCTCCGTGTCTCCGCGTCTCGGCGGTAAAAATCTGCTATGAAGTTCGACAAAGGCATCGCAAAAAAATACCGCAAATCGGTCGAGGATGCGTTCGACACGATTCTCGAAAAAGGCAACGATCTCCAAAAAGAGATTGTGACTCATATTTTGAAGTCGAAGATGCTTGTTCGCTTAAAGCCGGTCAGCGAGATCAACGCATCGGGCGTTACGGGTTTGATCGATCCTGATGTGACGAACGAGCGCATCATGGAAGAGCATATGGGACTACGCGAGGCGTTGGGCGAAGTTTACATAGCCATCGCCGAAGAGACGATCGACACAGGCGGACAACGCGGCTGCGAAGGGACATTCGTTCACGAAGGCCGCCACGCATACGATTTTGCTCGGACGATAGAAAGTTTTTCAAACGCCGATGTAAATCCGCTAAGCCTTTTCGACCCAACACTTTACGAACTTGAATGGGAAGCGCACAAGGTTTCGGGCGAATACATGCTTTGCATCGACAAGGAAGAATACATAGAAGAAGGACTCGGCCTTATGATTCTTGGGCGAAGCGACAGCGGCCCATGTTTCGTCAGCGATGACGGAATCCAAAAACGTCTTTTGGACAGTTACGGCCTGACACCCGATGGCAGCCAGGGCCCGCGAGCGAGCGAACTCCTTGGACTAAGACTTAAATAGAAAGACGACCACAGCCCGTGTCCGCAGCCCACACCTTTCCAAAACCTGTCAAATCGCGCATATCGTGCAAATCGCGCAATTTGTTATTCCGGCGAGCCGATGTTTGAGCGATAATTCATGTTGACGGCAGCATTGCCTTTAAGATGGATAGAACCGGCATGACGGTAATAAATTTAGAAAGGCCTGGAGTGTTTCGGGCATTTGGTTTTGCGGTCTTTGCGGCCTGGCGTGAGTTGATTTTGGGCAAAGCAAAACAACGGCTAAAGCCGTCGCTGTTTAAAGCGGTTTCACGGTTTTTCGCTTGTTTCATGGAAACACATATGCCCCGCACTGAAACGAAACAAATAGTCGGTACTTTGGAAGTTTTGAACAGAATAGTTTCTCTTCCTTCTATATGGCACAATATTTCTATGAAATCTGCATTGCCGCAGGAAATGGAGCAGCACACATACGCCATCATGGGTCGCGTCGAAGACTCCCATTGGTGGTTCGTCGGCCGCCGCTCGATTTTGGAATCGTTTCTCGAAACGATTGTCCATAGCCCCAAGCCCCAAGCCCCAGGTCTCAGGATTTTGGATGTTGGCTGCGGCACGGGAGCAAATCTTGAAATGCTCGCGCAATATGGGTCGGCGGAGGGTGTGGATGTCTCGGACGACGCGCTGGAATTCTGCCGCCAAAAAGGTTTATCCGTTCAAAAAGGTCTGGCCGAAACGCTTCCATATGACGATGAAACATTTGACATCACAACCGCTCTCGATGTTGTCGAGCATTTAGACGATGACATCGCCGGTCTCAAGGAAATGTATCGCGTTACGAAAACCGGCGGCTATTCGCTGATCTTTGTCCCTGCATTTATGTGGCTTTGGGGCGTTCAGGACGATGTTTCCAATCACCGCATTCGGTACACAAAAAAACAGATCGTCGAGCGGCTGAAGAAGGCCGGATACAGCGTCGAACGTGCAACATACGCAAACTGGACTTTTTTTACCCCGATCCTAGGCGGTCGCGTTTTAATGAGGCTGACTGGCATAAAGCCCGAATCGGAAAATAATATAAACATCTCCGCTCTCAACGGCGTCTTCGGCAAGATCTTTTCTGCAGAGCGCATTTGGCTCAAGAATTTTAATTTTCCGTTCGGCGTTTCAATCGTCGTCGTCGCAAGAAGAGGCAGAAACACGACCGGTAGCGAGAGCGCCTCTTAACCAACCGGTCGCGTTTCCGCCGTTGATTATGGAAGATTTCTACTGCGACCAAGTATTAAGCGGCAAGACGCCGGTCGAAAAGATCTTTGAGACCGATAATGTTCTTGCCTTCCGCCACACGCGACCGTTTTGGGAGACGCACATCGTCGTCATACCGAAAAAGCACGTCGGATCGCTGCTGACCATAGATGACAATGCGTTGCTTATCGAACTTCTTGATGTAGTTAAAAAGGTCGCCGCTCTGGTCGTGGAAGAAAAAGGAGCCGCCCGCGTGCTAACCAATCTCGGTGAGTACCAGGATTCGAAGCACCTGCATTTTCATGTCTATTCCGGCGAGCGAACTCAAAAATGACTCTTCGCCTCAAACACTTTGCCCTTCGGATACTGCGAATTCGTCACCGAATATGTAAAGCCTTTCACTATAGAATATGCCCCGATCTCGCCTTTTTTTGAAAGTGCCAGAAATCCGACCTGAAACCCCCTTGCTTTTACCGGATCGCGTTTGACGATGCGTCGTATTGCTTCGCGGCAAGCTTGTTCGGGAGTGCGGCCAAATCGCATTTGCTCGATGACCGCGTGTGTACCGCAAATTCGTATTACCTCTTCTCCGACTCCGGAAGAGACTGCCGCGCCGACCTCGTTATCGACAAACAAACCGGCACCGATAATCGGCGAATCGCCCACGCGGCCGTGCATTTTGAATGCCAAACCGCTGGTCGTAACCATTCCCGACAGGTCATTTTTAGCGTCCATAGCAACGGTCGCCATCGTATCGTGATTTGGCGTGCCGTCCTCAAAAAAATACGGAGCGTATTGTGACACCGCACCTTTCGGTTTTTCGTTCTCGATATTCACCGACGGCTTATATTCGGATTTCTTTAACCATTCCTTATAAGCCTTTTCCGACTCGGGCGAAAGCATATCGGATTCAAGCGGAAAGCCGTTCTTGATCGCAAATTGCTGTGCTCCTTTGCCGGATAGCAACACCTGGGGCGTGGTTTCCAGCACTTTGCGGGCGACCGAAACCGGGTGTTTAATTCTCTCAAGAAAAGAAACGGCTCCGATATTTGCCTTCTCGTCCATAATGCAGGCGTCAAGCGTTACGCGGCCGTCGCGGTCGGGCAAAGCACCAAGCCCGACGCAGCAGCTTATCTCTCCTTCGGACGCACGGCCGGCGGCCTCGACAGCGTCGAGAGCACTGCCCGACTTTTCGAGGATCGGCCACGCACCCGCGTTTGCCGCCAGCCCGCTGTCCCAGGTAGAGACAACAACAGGCGTTTTCACCTTCAACTTTGAGATTTTATCTAACGTCTGGCCTAGGTTTTTTTCAGCAAAAACAAGCGGAATTCCAACGAGCGGAATCTGAAGAAAATGGCGGCGGTCGAGCATTAGGCGAACCTCCAATTCTGAATTTTGACTTATTCTAGTAAAGTGTATTTGCGTGATTGTTTCATTGCAAACCCATTCTCGCCCTTTTGTGATGGATTCAAAAGAGACAAAACAAACTGAAACGTCAACGGAGCTTTCGCTCTTTTTGCCTGTGTTTGACGAAGAGGAAAATCTGCGGCCGATGCACGTAAAGATAGCGGCGGCTTTGGACGCGCTCGGCAAAACCGCCGAGGTCATCTATGTCGATGATGGTTCGACCGACAATTCTTTGTCGATCCTGCGAGAGATCGCAGCCGGGGACGACCGCGTACGGGTGATATCGCTCCGGCGAAATTATGGCCAGACAGCCGCCATGTCCGCCGGTATCGATGCCGCAAAAGGCGACATCCTGATCCCGATGGACGCCGACCTGCAAAACGATCCGGCCGACATTGCACGACTGCTAGAAAAGCTCAACGAAGGGTACGACGTGGTTTCCGGCTGGCGAAAAAACCGGCAGGACAAGCTGATCTCGCGGAAAATTCCTTCGCAGATAGCCAACCGCGTGATCTCATGGATCGGCGGCGTAAAGCTGCACGATTACGGCTGCTCGCTAAAGGCTTATCGCCGGGAGGTGATACAGGACGTAAAGCTCTACGGCGAGATGCACCGCTTTATCCCGATCTACGCCTCATGGGCGGGCGCCCGCGTGACCGAGATCCCCGTCGACCACCACGCCCGAACGATGGGCAAATCGAAATACGGCATCTCGCGTACCGTGAAGGTCATCTTCGACCTGATGACCATAAAATTCATGGCTTCGTACCAGACCAAACCTATCTACGTCTTCGGCACTTTTGGGATAATCGCGTTTTTACTTTCAATGATCGCCGGCGTCTGGGCCATCGTTCTGAAATTTTACGGAACATCATTCATTTTAACGCCGCTGCCGGTCATAACCGTCGTAATGCTGGCGATCTCCGTCCAGTTTTTCCTGATGGGGCTGCTCGCTGAATTGTCGGTCCGCACCTATCACGAATCGCAGGACAAGGCGATCTATGCGGTTAGGGAAAGGATAGGGTTCGGAAATGGAAATTAAGCTCGACCAATTCATGCATGACCTTGTTTGGCTGATCAAAGAAGACTACAACGAGAGCCTCGATCGGGTCGCTTCAGCCAAGAGCGATGCTGAAAAAGCACTTGAGGAAGGCCAGAGTCTGGCTTACCACCACGTGCTCGCGACGATCGCGAATCAGTTGTTTGCCTTCGGTGCGGCCGAGGAAATATACGAAGGAGTCGAACCCGAACACGGACAGAAAGCTGAAATGAAGAAAACGAGTTTCTGAGCATGTGCGGAATAGCAGGTTGGATCAACCTGGACACAACCAAACCCAACCACAACGCCGAGCCGGTGCTGCACTCGATGTGTGAGACCATCGTGCATCGCGGGCCGGATTCTGAAGGGTTGTGGACGGACGAGACGGTCGCGTTGGGAATGCGGCGGTTGTCTATCATCGATCTAAAGACCGGAGACCAGCCCGTATTCAGTGAGGACAAATCGGTCGTCGTGATGATGAACGGCGAGCTGTACAATTACCGAGAGGTCAGGGCGGAACTGGAGAAGGACGGATTCAAGTTCATTACGCAAAGCGACACCGAGATCTTGCCTCATCTGTACCAGAAGTTCGGCGATGCGTTTATAGATCACATAAACGGCATGTACGCCTTTTCGCTGTGGGATTCGCGGAAGAAAAAGCTCATCATCGCCCGCGACCGCTTCGGAGAAAAGCCGCTGTACTACGGCATCTTCGACGGCAAGCTGATCTGGGCTTCCGAACCCAAAGCGATCCTTGCCCACCCGTCGGTCCAACCCGAACTCGACTTGGGCGCCCTACGCCACTACGTCTCCTTCGACTACGTCCCCGCCCCGATGTCCATCTACAAAGGCAACCACAAACTCCCGGCCGCGCATGTTCTGGTTGTCGAGAACGGTGAGGTTCGGACGCGAAGGTACTGGGACATCTCATGGAGCGACAACTCCGGCTCCCCTCCTTACGAAGGAGGGGTGGACGCCGCTTTGGGCGGACGGGGTGGTTCTCTAGACGCTGATGAGTCGAAAGCTAACGGGGCAAGCGGAAGATCTCCTGCAAAGACGCAAGGCCGCAAAGAAACGCTAATCGGAAAGGCTGAAGAACTGAGAGAACTGCTTTCCGACGCCGTCCGAATGCGGCTAGTGTCCGACGTGCCGCTTGGCATCCTACTCTCCGGCGGTATCGATTCATCAACCGTCGCGGCTTTCGCCGCGCAGCACGCTAACGAACGCGTTAAGACATTCTCGATCGGCTTTGAGGAAGATTCCTTCGATGAATCGAAATACGCCCGCCGCGTTGCGAAGCATCTCGACACCGAGCATTACGAAGACAAACTATCTGCAACCACCGCCGGCGATCTGATCTCAGAGATCGGCAAATGGCTCGACGAGCCGATATCGGACGGCTCGCTGATCCCGACGTTTCTGCTGGCCCAGTTTGTCAGAAAGCATGTCACGGTTGCTCTAGGCGGCGACGGTGGTGACGAGCTTTTTGCGGGTTATCCGATGTATTTCGCGCACACGCTCGCGGCAAAGTACAACGCGATCCCGGCGTTCGTCCGCAGCGGCCTGATCGAACCGGTCGTCAACGCCCTGCCGGTTTCGACGAGCAACATGTCTTTCGATTACAAAGCCAAACGCTTTGTCCGAGCGGCCAAACACGACGATGTGACAAGGCACCACGGCTGGTTCGGCTCGTTCTCGGTCGATCAGCACGAAAAGCTGTTTACAAAGGAATTTCTCGCACAGACTGACGCAGACATTTATCGCGGCGTCCGCGAATTGGTTGATGCATCCGACGCGAAAAGCGTTCTCGAACGAATGCAGTACGCCGACATGAACTACTACCTGGCCGAAGACATCCTGACAAAAGTGGACCGGGCCGCCATGGCCGTCAGCCTCGAAACCCGGGCCCCGTTCCTCGACCCCCGAGTCGGCCAATTCGCCGCCTCCATCCCGGTCGAATACAAACTAAAAGGCAAAAGCGGCAAGGTCATCCTCAAAGAAGCGATGAAAGACCTCCTCCCGCACGACATCCTCCACCGCCCGAAAAAAGGCTTCGGCATCCCGATCGCCGAATGGCTAAAAGGACGGCTGAATTCGCTGATGCACGACATGCTCTCGCCCGAGCGGCTGAACAAACAAGGCCTGTTCAACGTAAATTACGTGCAGCGGCTGATCAAGGAACATGAGGCCGGAGTTGCTTCGCATCACAAGGAGCTCTGGACGTTACTTGTATTCCAACTCTGGATTGACAACTTCCTTGTAGGCCATTAACCTCTACCCAGCAGTCTTAGTAGTTCGGATGCTCGTGTATCACCGTTTTCATTCATCGTTTCGATGGTCCGTCTTAGCCAATGCTCGACCTCGGAATCCTTTTTAGGTAATCTGACAATTTCGGACAATCTTTCATATTTGCGTGGATTATGGGATTCTCCGTATCCTTGAATAAGCGAAATCAGTCCCCGCGAATCTGTGCCTTTAATGATGTCCATTGCTAAACGACCAGCCTCGTCGAGTGGGGAGTAAGCAATTGTATAGAATGCCATCCATCGGTCTTTGTCGTCTTTTTTCATGAACTCCTTGGCCCATGAAATAGTGCCTGGGTCTCCCATGCCTGCCAACTCGAATGTTAATTCCCAATTTTCTTGATACGCACCTGCCACAAGCCGCTTAACGATCTCAACAGCTTCCTCGTTCGGATAACGGACAACCCACTCCGCCAGCCTTCCGGCCTCTTCTTTGTCCGCCGACTTCAATGCGGCCATCATAAGATCGGTGTGCCTTCCATCCGCCGTCTTTATAAGAGCCCACATCAGTGGCCAGCGGGAGGATTTATTAAGGGTCGGGTAGTTCCTTCCGAGTCGTAGCAGCAAAGCCTCATTTCGTGTCGTTATTATGTATTGGCTTATTGGGCCGACATAGTTCAAAGGAATCGGGGAATTAAACATTCTCGTGAAAAATTCCGCCGCCTCTTTATGACCACCTTTAGCGAGTGCCCATAGCACATCTCTTTGCGCGTCACTCTCTGATTGCCCGTAGATTTCGATAAGGTCCTGAAAGGTCTTGTTGGGCGTAGGCGATTTCAGATGATCGTCGATAAGTTTAACCAACGACTTCGGGTATTTTTTAGGTTGTCGGCCACTCTTGGCAATTCGTCGAAGTTCCTTCAGTTCTCGCTTTTCTGCTTCGTAGTCGTTTCTGTCACTGACCCGGATCAATTGTCTAACCGCTAGCAGGGATTCTGAAGATTGCTCATCCCAGATGGGAGAATTCATCGCTTCAGTTGCCTGGATTGATAGCCTCCAGTTGTCCGTGCTTCTCTCAAGAAAGAGCAGGTATTTGGGTATCCTCTTTGGGACCTTTGCCGCAAGAAGTGGAGGAAGGGTCGTTTCCTGCTGAAGCGAAAAAGTGATGTCCATGCAACTGGTATGAACCTCCGAGGCAGTAAATTCTTTATTCCCGAAATCGCCTTTCATAACTTCCTTTATGCGAAACTCTACTTTGTTTCCGATTTTGCTAAACGGTTCTGCAAGAACTATTACTGCCGCACCCTTTATGTGGTCATAGTGGGTAGGAAACAAGGCGCCATCCGCATACGAACAGGCCAAACTACTTGCTTGGAAAGCGAATACAATAAAACCGATGGCGACAAGAAAGCGAGGAATCATGATTTCTGGAATATTTGAACTTCGAATCAGGCAATGAGCACATTAGGCTTTATAACCTCGACAATGATACAGGTTCAGCCTCAATTTGAAGAGATGTCAGATTTGTCGGTTTGGATGCATATCTCACAGATATAAGTGTCCAACCTTTACAATTTCTCGCTATAATCTCAATAAGAAGAGCTTCCGTGAGAACCGGTTTCCGCCGTCGCGTTCTTTCACGTATCATTTAGCTTATGAAAACACTCTATCCTGAGATCGAGCCCTTTGATTCGGGCATGTTGAAAGTTTCGGATATTCACGACGTTTATTACGAACGTGTTGGAAATCCCGACGGCATTCCGGTCGTGTTCCTGCACGGCGGGCCGGGCGGCGGGTTGATACCGATGTACCGGCAGTTTTTTGATCCGGACGCTTATCATGTCGTCCTCTTTGATCAGCGCGGCTCGGGCAGATCGACGCCGCATGCCGAGCTTCGCGAGAATACGACTTGGGATCTGATAAAGGACATAGAGGCGTTGCGCGATAAGTTCGGCATCGACAAATGGTATGTTTTTGGCGGTTCGTGGGGCAGTACGTTGAGCCTTGCTTACGGGATTTCACACCCTGACAGATGTCTGGGACTTGTGCTTCGCGGCATTTTTCTTACACGAAAAAAAGAGCTCGAATGGTTTTACCAGTACGGCGCATCCGAGATTTTTCCGGACTATTGGGAACGTTACCGGGACGAGATACCCGAGGCTGAACGCAGCGATTTTATGACCGCGTACCACAAACGGCTGACGAGCGATAACGAGAAGGCGCGGCTCTCGGCCGCACGTGCCTGGAGCACTTGGGAAGGGGCGACGTCAAAGCTCTACCCCGACCAGGACCTGATGGATCATTGGGAAGGCGAGCACGAGGCATTAAGTTTGGCTCGGATCGAATGTCATTATTTTATGAATAATTCGTTCTTCCCTTCTGAAAACTATTTGTTGGAAAATGTAGATAAGATTCGGCAAATTCCGACGGTAATCGTTCAAGGCAGATACGATGTTGTTTGCCCAATGACCTCAGCCTGGGACCTCCATCGTGCATTTCCGGAAGCCGAGTTTATAGTTGTTCCGGATTCCGGACATTCGGTCTCCGAAAAAGGCACAACCGCCGCCTTGGTAGATGCGATGGATAAGTTTAGGGCAAAGACTTAAGAAATAATCGACTGATCTCACTTGTGGATCAAAAACAAGTGAAATTGCGCTCGAATAAGGGTAATATAAAAAACGATAAATACGACTACTGTCTTTCAGGACTTACAGAAAATATATGCCGTTTGGAACAACAGAAATTATTTTGATCGTGGCCGTGCTTTTCCTGCTCTTTGGGGCGTCAAGGCTTCCGCAGCTTGCTAAATCGCTGGGTCAATCGCGAAAGGCCTTTAAGGAAGGAATGCGTGAGGCCGAGGAAGAAGAAAGAGCCGAAAAGCAGATCGCATCTGCGGAGACACCGCAGATCTCGCAAATGAGCGACGAAGCTCTGGCGGAGGAAATGCAGCGGAGAGCCGAGGCTAAATAACCCAGCCACGAATTACATTAATTGCACGAATTTTTTATGCATTAAATACGTGTTATTCGTGAAATTAGTGGCTAAATTTTCTTGCCGGTAATCAGCGTAGCTTTAACCGAAAACCGGAACGAAAGCGTTCCGTCCTCGGCATCTATCAACTGAGCAAGTTTTTTTATAACTTGCTCTTTTTCCTTTTTCTTCAGGCTTTTCAGCCATTCTGGAAGAAAAAAATCGGCGACAAGCTGCGAATCAATGAATGCATCTCCGTTTTCGAATTCAAAAACTTCATTGGCGTGGTGTACCTCGATATTCGTCAGGCCGGCACCGGACGCCAATTTTTCGATCATGGATATTGTCGGAATTTCCGCGATCAATGCTTCGGCTGCGGCTCCGCTACCTCCCAGGTTCTCGTTGAACATTACCTCCCATAGAAGTGAAAAAACCTCGCCGAAGCTGCCGGCGGACGGCAGAAAGAACGTCACTTTTCCGCCCGACCGGGCTACTCTGACTGCGTTTTCTACTAACTGCGGTATGTCTGCAGGTCTGGCAAGACTTGCGTCAGCTAAGACAATGTCGAAAGAATCGTCCTCGAAACGGATCGTCGAAAAGTCTACGTCCGATCCGACAGCTATTGCTTTGTCGCGTGCAATTGCCAGTGTCGCATCATCCTCGCAGGATGCAAATACAGCTGTTTGTTCGTCGGTCTTCTCCCGTAACGCAAAGCAATGGTTTCCTGTTCCAGCATTGATGTAGAGCAGGTTCTCGGCATTCTTGTAATTTACGTGTTTATCGGCCAGTTCCGTAAATCGCCGCGTCCATTCGTTCGCTACGTACAGATCGCGCAGGAAAGCCAGCTCTTTCTGTGTTTTTGCCATGGGAATATTTAATCGCAAAAGAGTGGGAATCGAAAATCGTGAATCGTCAATAGAGATTTGTTTCGAGTAACGAATTACTGTTAACTATTTACGAAATCAATATGACAAAGCATGTCAGGGATCTGTTCGATCTTTCAGGAAAAACCGCTATTGTCACAGGTGGTTCGCGCGGAATTGGCAAGGAAATAGCCGAAGGGCTGGCCGAGGCCGGTGCAAATATCATGTTATGCGCGCGGCGGGCCGAATGGCTGGACGAAACCGTAAATGCATTCGCGGCGAATAACTTTAACGTGGCTGGGAAAGTTTGCGATGTGTCAAAGCCCGATGAGGTTCAGGCCGTGGTCGAGGAAACAGTCGCAAAATTCGGCGCGGTCGATATATTGATAAACAACGCA
>JBQTJB010000100.1:0-6449 GCA_052387555.1 Blastocatellia bacterium
GTTTGAGTGAACCAACGGCCCTCGATCAATATTTCGGTTTTTGATTTTTCCAGATCGGGAAGCGTGCCGTTCATTTGAATAGCCGAGGACGTCTTGCCGTTTTTCCCCGTAACAAGTATTTTGGCGCCGAAAAAGTTGTTTGAAACGTCGAGAAACGGAACTGCTGTTTCGACCGACGGCAGCGATTTCAGAGCATCGGCATCCTCCGTTGTTAGCGGTTTCCGCATTCTTTCCTCGCGCGTTGGAGCGGAGGTGCGAATGCCGATATCGAATTTGTAAAGAAAAATCGAGTTCGTGCCAAAAGATTCGATCTCTTTCTTAAATGCAGTATCAATTCCGCTGATGATCGAGGAGATAAGCATTACAGTTATCACGCCGATCACAACTCCGATTATCGTCAGAAAAGAGCGCAGTTTATGCGACCTTATCGTGTCCAGAGCCATCTTGAAATTTTCGTAAAACGAACTGGTTAAAAATTTCATACGGCTATTCATGCCTCATCGCCTCGATGGGATCGAGATTTGCAGCCTTCCAAGCCGGGAAAAGGCCGGCAATGATGCCGACGCCACCGGACACTATCACCGCCACTAATGCAGCGATAATCGACATGCGTGTCTCTATGACAAGCTGAGAAACGATCAATCCTATCAAGTACGCAAGCACTACACCTATAATTCCGCCGATCGCTGAGAGTGTCCCCGATTCGAACAAAAACTGGCGGAGAATGTCGCTCTGACGAGCCCCGAGACTTTTGCGAATCCCAATCTCTTTTGTCCGCTCGGTAACGGCCACGAGCATAATGTTCATGATGACGATCGCTCCAACAACGAGAGCGATTGTCGGCACCATAAGAATCACGGTACCGATTGCCCCGAAGATGCTGTCCTTAAAGCCGCTTATTGCGTCCGGCGTAAGTATTCCAAAATTGTCTTTTTCGCCGGGTTCAAGTTTTCTCTTTGTACGCATCAGCGTTCTAACTTCCTCGACGGCGTCCGCCATTTTCTTTTCGTTTCTTGCCGACACGACAAAGTAAAGGCCGCGACTGCCTCGAAGACCGCCGAAATTAGAGCCGTAGGTTTTAATGGGAAATTGAACAAAACTGTCCTGCGGCATCCCGAATACCGTGCCCTTTGCGGTTTGAATACCGACGATCCGATAGGGAATGCCCTGTATCGTGATCTCGCCGCCCAATGCGCCGCCCTGCGGAAAAAGTTTCGTGGCAATGTCCATCCCGACAAAACAGACGCGCATTGAGTTGTTATTTTCGGTCTCGGTAAAGTAGCGGCCCTCGGCGATGTCGAGCTTGTCAATCTCAGCAATTACCGGCTCGGCTCCATCGATTCTGACATCCCGAAGCGTTTCGGTTCCACGTTTTACCTCGCGTGAATTCGGTAAAGCTCTTGCTCCGATTTTATCGATCAACTGGGCACGTTCGGCGATGAAATCCATCTCGTCAAATGTCAATTCTTTATTTCGACGCTGTGCCGCGGCAATGGTGTCCGTGTCCTTGAAATCTTCAAAGTTGAACCGGCGGACAGTAAACGAATTAGACCCGACACCGGCGATCTTTTCATCGACATACGCGCTAAAACCAACCAGCAGAGAAAGCACAACCATAAACGCCGTAACACCGATAATCATTCCAAGCAGGGTCAGAAAAGACCTAAGTTTATGTCCCCAGATTGCGGCAAAAGCAAGTTTCAATGTCTCGGCAAAATTCATCGTTTCTTTTGATGCTAAAAGCTCAACAATGAGTACGCAAATCCGGGACGAAAGGTTTTCGTGGATCAGGCCGGAACAACCTGCATAAGCTAGTGATGGGGGTGCTGGAGAAAAGAGCCTTGTGGCCAAAAGCGGGACATTAAACAAGGTTTCGGCCACCCGCTTACGCAGGTGGTTCTGACGTCATTTTATCTTTTCGTCTTTTTCTATCTGTCCGTCACGAATCGTAATTACACGGTGGGCTCGTTCGGCGACGTCGTGCTCGTGGGTTACCACAATGATCGTGTTTCCTTCGGCGTGGAGTTTTTCGAAAAGAGCCATAATCTCGACGCTCGTTTTTGAATCAAGCGCTCCGGTGGGCTCGTCCGCCAGCAAGATCGACGGATGATTGACCAGCGCCCGTGCAATTGCAACACGCTGTCGTTGTCCGCCGGAAAGCTCGTTCGGCCTGTGCAGCACACGGTCGCCTAACTCTACCGACGCGAGTGCGGCCTGGGCTTTCTCATGCCGTTCGCCGGCACGCATTCCTGCGTAAATGAGTGGTAATTCTACGTTGTGCAGAGCGGTTGCCCTCGCAAGTAAATTGAATGTTTGAAATACAAAACCGATCTCTTTATTCCGGATGCGGGCAAGTTCGTCGTCGGTCATGTCGGAAACGAGATTTCCATTGATCCAGTACTGGCCTTTCGTTGGCGAGTCGAGACAGCCGATCAGATTCATTAAGGTCGATTTGCCCGACCCCGACGGGCCGATAATGGCAAGATATTCGCCCTTTTCAACCCGAAAAGAAACATCCCGCAGAGCGTGCAATTCTTCAACGCCCATTTGGTACGTTTTCCAAATATTCGTCATCGAGATAAGTGTTTTCGGGACGGCAGCTACGCTGTTGCTGCCGTTCGATGAACCATTTTCGTTTTCCATGAATCTATACATCTGCTGCGTTCTGGTTTGCCGGATGACCAACTACATTAAGACGACGGAGTGGCTTCACCTTCTTTCTTCTCCTGTCGTTTTACGACGGTGTCTTCCTTTAACGTATTCAGGACGCGGCTGGGCCCTATGATCACTTCCTGGCCGGCAGAAAGCCCGCTGATTATTTGTATGTCGGATTCACCTGTAATGCCTTTTTCAACGGGATAAAATTTCGCCTTGTTCCCATCCAGGACATATACGCCTTCGATAGGCTTCGGCTTATCGGCGGTTTCAGGGGCATTGCCTTGAACTGCCGGCGTCGGAGAGCCTTCCTCTTTTTTTGTGACGATAGCCTGAAGTGGAACCGCGATTACCTCTTGAACGGTTTTCGTCGTGATAGTGGCGGTCGCGCTCATTCCAGGCCGAAGTGAATTCTGCATGTCTTCGCTTAGGTTCGTGAGTTGAATTACAACGCGAAATTCTTTCGCTTCCTGAACATTGATATTGGTTGAAAGCCCTCCCGTCGTCTGCGATTTACCGACCGCGAGAGGCGTCTTTTGCGTGACCTCACCTTCTATCTCCTGGTCACCGAATGCATCGACCTTTACTTTTGCTTTCTGGCCGACCGCAACCTTGTCTATCTCGGTCTCATCGACCTTAACCTCGACGTTGATTGTCGACATATCGGCAATCGTCAACAGTGCCGTCGTCGATAAACCGGCAACCGCGAACGTGCCGACACGGGAAGGAATTTCAGCAATCACGCCGCTGATCGGAGCAACCTGAAGCGTCTTGTCGCGTTGATTGCGTTGTCCACGAAGAACTGCCGACTGCTGATCTGCCCGAGACTGGCTGGAGCTGACACTTATAGTTGCCGAGTCTACAGCCCGACGCGCGTCACGAACGGCCACGGTTTGTTGGTTTAAACGAGCGGTCGCATCTTTCACGGCAAGTTTTCTCGATTCGAGATTAGATCGTGCAGTATTCAGTGACGCGACGGCTGTTTCCTGCCTGTCCCTAAACTCGTCAAAGGCCTGTCTGGAAATGACGCCGCTTTCAAGTAGCTGCTCGTTTCTTTTTAGTTCCCGGTTTGCGGTATTTAACTCGATCTGGGCTTTGTCGACGTCGGTTTGAGCGGCGACCACGCCTTGTCGGGCGGTGTCGATCGCCAATTGCGAAACATTGAGACCCTGCTGTGCCTGTGACAATTGATTCTGCGCCGCAGTTACCTGGGATTGCGAGACGCGGACATCATCCTGAGCGGACTGGTAGGCCGCCAACTGTGCGTCGGTACTGGATTCGAACTGGTTTGGATCAAGCCGGACAAGCGGTTCGCCTTTATTTACCTTCTGTCCTTCTTTTACGTATATTTCCTCGATACGGCCCTGAACTTCGCTGGTAAGATTCATAAACTGAATCGGCCGTACCTCACCGGATGACGTTACGGTCGAACGCAGTTCGCGCTTTGTTTCCAGTTTTACGGTAGTTACTTCGGGCGTATCCTTTCTGGTCGCCAAAATGCTGCCGACCACAACCGTAAGCACTAATACCGCCAAACCCGCTCCAATAATGATCTTCTTTTTTCGGCTCAATGCCATTTTAATTTTTCACCTCAGAATGGTTTCTGTACTACCCACAATAATAACGCAATTTGCAAGGGTTTTATTTGTCAAGCCGTTATTACGACACCTATCTTTTCATTGTTTCAAAAATCTGACGCAGGACGTGACCTACCCCCCTTTTCCGCGCCAGTCTAAAGTGGAGAATTCCGGGTCAAGAGGTGAGAGATTGTTGTTCGGATGATTCGCTCGGAGGCTTGCCTCCGAGCGAGTCATGCGGACGGCGTCGGTTGTAGAAGTCGATCCACCGGGCCGTCAGTTCTCTCACCTGGTCCAAACTTTCAAAGATGTACATATCGAGTATGGCCTGCCGATATATCCTGTTGAATCTTTCGATAAAGCCTTTCTGCATGGGCCTGCCGGGCTTGATGAACTCCGTCTCGACGCGTTTCAGCTCCGTCGTCAGATTCGTGTCATAGACGCTCGTCGAGCTTGCCAGCCCGAACTGAGCGATGCTCGTCAGCGGATAGTTCAGGTACTGCACCGTCGTCCGTTTCGTGTTCGTGCCGTCGCCGACCCGCGTTTCGGTCACTCGCGGGTTGATGATATAACCTGCGCCCGCGTCGTCCTGCGTCCAGTCCGTCCACGTCCAGCGTTTGCGAATCGTCGTCACGCGGGACCATCTCGCTCCAGGCGGTGACAACCTCGCCGCCCTTGCATCCGCAGCCTGCGTAAGAGATCAGAACATCCGAATCGTTCAGCGTCGGGGAATCGGTGCCGTCCGTATTTATCTTCCTTACAACATGTCCCATCCAGTCGTATTCCAGAGTAGGTCTTGAAACCACGGGTGATCTTTGGCCAATCTGATTATCAAACTCTTTTACGCGTAGCGGTATAAATCCTCCCATTGCTATCCCACGACAAGATCGTATCGCCTGCCAAAACTTGTATTCTTTCTATATTTACACTCTTGGAATTCTCGATCAGCAGTTTCCAACTCCGACCCCCGTCCAGCGAATGAAGTATTACGCCTGTTGGCGAATGATTAGGTCTCGTTCTATAACCGCACACGATTGCTTCGTTTTCTGATAATAAAACGCCGTCCGAAAAGTAGAAATCCCTAAGTTCATATTGAGTCCATGATTCGCCTCCCTCCACAGTTAAGGCTCCCAAAGCCTCGTAATGGTGTGATGCTCGAACGAACCACCTCAACCGATCTCCCAACAATCCCATTCGGTTAGTGTTAAGCCGCGTAAACAGGTCGTCATGCGGTAACGCTCCAAGACTGTTCCATTGTTGACCTAGGTCGCTTGTATGTAGCATTTGATCATCGCCTGAAAGCACAGTGAATTCGTTGTTATGGACCAAAACGGATGATATATTCTTACTTCTGAGTTGCGATTCATGCAGTGCGCCTATTGCCGTGTCCAAACCTTTCGAAACATCTGACCAAGACTCACCACCGTCACTCGTGACAACGGTGTAGATCTCAAAGTCAATCGGGTCTTCACCATCATATTTCCGGCCTACTAACCAACCAACGTCCTCAGTTGCAAAGAATAAGTCAGTTATGACGATGCCCTTGAGTCTGAGAATCTCGGACCAGGTATCGCCACCATTTCGCGTTCTGGTGACTAATGCATCCTGACTCTTTGCCTCTTGGGGGCCGGAGAAAAGCGATTGCTCGACTACCCAACCCAAATTCGAATCATAGAAGAACACGTGACTGAAACGAGATCGTTCTGATTTCACAGACTTAACAGCCTTCCAAATTTGACCGCCGTCTTCTGTTTTGTTGAGTTCATCGTGGTAAGCCCATCCATGTTCTTTATCGAGAAAAAAGAATTTTCGCGCGTTGTCCAGCCCAGAATCCTTTAAAGTGACGTTCCATTCTGAAGTTCCCTTTTCGGCCATCCTTGATTCGATGACTTTGATCTCTTTTACTAATTGTTTTACTTGAATCTTCTCCTCGTACCCAATGGCTGAGTTCCCCGAGATCGGGTAGGAGCAACTCGACATGAAAAAGGGATGAACCAGTCCAAAAAGAACACAGGAACTAATCCGAAGCTTCTTTATCATAACTACCTCGCTCTCTCCTTTTTCCTCAACTCGTCACGCACGCAGGTTTCGAATACCTCACCTCCGTCATTATCTGTGCTTTTCGATTCAGATCTCCGATCAGGACCGAAAAACTGATTTAGGGAATTACCTAATTCGTGAATCTGCAATGTCAAATCCGTTTGGCCTAGAAATCGT
>JBQTJB010000101.1:0-8498 GCA_052387555.1 Blastocatellia bacterium
GTGGCGCAAGAGCGGCAGTGATGGCGCCGGACAGATTCGGAATGCTGCTGGGCATCGGGGTCGTTACGGGAATAATCGTACAGGCGCTTTTTAATATCAGCGTCGTGATCTCGATCCTTCCTGCAAAGGGCATTCCGCTGCCGTTTATTTCGTATGGCGGTTCGTCGGTTATGGTTACGCTTTTTGCGGTCGGTATTTTGCTGAATATCTCTAAGGCGGAAAACAACGAGGTTTCGGTAGATGCGGTTCATCCTGTTCACCGCCGGAAGGGGAAAAGTAAATTGCGATGAAAGTCCTGATCGCTGCCGGTGGAACCGGCGGCCACATTTTTCCGGGAATCGCGGTTGCAAAGGAAATTTTGCGGCGTGATGAGGCTTCGGAAGTTTTGTTTGTAGGGACGGCACGCGGGCTGGAAACCAGGATAGTGCCGGAGAACGGTTTTCAACTGTCTTTGATAAACAGCGTCGGATTAAAAAATGTCGGATTCATAGGAAAAATAAAGGGCCTTTCAATACTTCCGAAGAGTTTTCTCGAAGCACGGCAGATCATCCGCCAGTTTCGCCCGCACGTCGTTGTCGGGGCAGGTGGTTATGTTTCGGGGCCGGTTCTTTTGATGGCAGCGATAATGGGCGTGCCTACGCTGGTCATGGATTCGAACGCTTTGCCGGGTTTTACGAACCGAAAGTTAGCGAGATTTGTCGATAAAGCAGCATTGACATTTGAAGAAGCGGTGCCGTATTTCGGGAAGAAAGGCGTCGTTACCGGTAATCCGGTACGGCGCGAGTTTTTCGAGGTTCCGCCAAAGCAGCGGACTTCCGATTTTCATGTTTTGATCTTCGGCGGTTCGCAGGGAGCAAGGGCGATAAATAATGCGATGGCCGATGCTCTCGGACATTTGAGAGAGTCTTCAGAACATTTGACGGTCACTCATCAAACAGGTGAGAACGATTTTGAAAGAATCCGGGAAGCGTACCGCAACTCGGCCCTGGCGGAGGCAGACGTAAGGCCTTTTATCTCGGATATGTTCGTCGAGTTCGGCAAGGCCGATCTTGTTATCTGCCGTGCGGGAGCGACCACTTGCGCCGAGCTTGCGGCAGCCGGAAAAGCTTCGATCATGATACCGCTGCCGACTGCGGCGGACGATCATCAAAGAAAAAACGCCGAAGCGCTTGAGAACGCGGGAGCTGCGAAAATGATCTTGCAAAGCGATCTCACCGGCGAGTTGCTGGCCCGCGAAATAAGCCGGTTGATCGAAGCACCGACAACGATCTCGGAAATGGAAAATGCAGCGAAAAGTTTGGGCAGGGAAGACGCTGCGGAAAGCACGACCGATCTGATCGAAGAACTAAAAAGGAATGTTTAGAGGGATAGTGAAAAACTAAAAGCTAAAAACTAAAAGCTAAAAGTGAAAATGGTGGACCAAAAACTGACAACTGAAAACTAATGTTTAGACACGTAAAGAGAATTCATTTTATCGGTATCGGCGGCATTGGGATGAGCGGCATCGCGGAGGTTTTGTGCAATCTCGGCTTTGTCGTAACCGGTTCTGATATAAAGAAGTCGAAGAATACGGATCGGCTCGAAACGCTCTTCAACGTGGGAATTGCCGAGGGACATAGAGCAGAGAACGTTGGCGCGGCTCAAGTTGTCGTCTATTCCTCAGCGGTCCAGGAAGATAATCCGGAGGTCGTATTTGCGAAGGAGAAAGGCATCCCGGTAATTCCCCGAGCGGAGATGCTGGCCGAGTTGATGGTGCTCAAACCATACGCAGTCGCAATCTCGGGCACGCATGGCAAAACGTCGACCACCTCGATGGTCGCAACGATTCTCGGCCATGCGGGAATCGACCCGACAACGGTAGTCGGCGGTGTTGTCGAAACTTTGGGTTCGAATGCGCGGCTCGGCAGCTCCGAATGGTTCGTGACCGAAGCCGACGAAAGCGACCGCTCTTTCCTTATGCTCTATCCGACGATCGCCGTCGTGACGAACATCGACAAAGAGCACATGGAATCGTACAAGGGAATGGAAGACGTGGTTCAATGCTTCACCGATTTTGTGAACAAGGTCCCGTTCTTCGGCGCGGCGATAATCTGTCTCGATGATCCGAATGTGCAGCTTATTATTCCAAATATCAAACGCCGCCGCGTGACCTACGGAATGACAGCACAGGCCGATATTTCGGCCCACAATATTCTGTACAACGAATCGTTCGGCTCGACCTTTTCCGTTTGGAAAGGCGACGAAGTTCTCGGCGAGGTCGATCTGCCGGTCCCGGGTAAACATAATGTTTATAATGCTTTGGCGGCAATTGCGGTAGCGCTTGAATTGGAGATTCCTTTTGCCAGGATCGCCGAGGCTCTTGCCGGCTTCAAGAACGCCAATCGCAGATTTCAGTTCAAGGGAGATGCGAAGGGGATCACGGTCGTCGACGACTACGGCCATCATCCGACCGAGATTCTGGCGACGCTCGCGGCTGCGAAAAACAGTTCCGGCGGCAAGCGGACGGTGGTCGTGTTTCAGCCGCACCGATATTCACGGACGCAGGAATTGATGGACGAATTCGCGCTTGCATTCAATAACGCCGACGTGCTTTTCGTTCTGGATATTTACGCCGCGAGCGAACAGCCGATCGAAGGAATCACGGCCGAAATACTTACCGAGAACATAAAAAAGTACGGCCACAAAAACGCAAATTAGATCGGTGATATCGATACGGCGGCGGAAAAAGTTATGCCCGTGCTTCTTGAAGGCGATTTGGTTATTACTCTCGGTGCAGGAACCGTAACGCGGCTTTCAGACGAGATTTTACAAAAACTAAGCAATTGATATGGCGAAGATAAGAAAAAGTACATTCACGACACGGCCCTCGGCAAGAAAGAAACGGCGAACGTCACCGGCAACCAAGAAAGGCTCTGCTGCACGCGTTTCCCGCCGTGCGATCCTTCCGTTTTTCCTGAGCATGGCGATTTTGATCTGTTTGGGCGCGTTGGGGTTTATCGGTTACCGAACTGTAACCGCGTCGGATTTCTTTGATGTCAGACGTGTCGATATCCGAGGGGCCGAGCGAGCCTCGCGGCAGGAAATTCAATATATCGTAAACACGCAGACGGAACGCTCCGGAGTTTGGAATGCGGATCTGTTAGCTATCAAGGCAAAGATCGAACGGCTCCCGTTTGTAAAAACTGCGGCGGTTTCGCGCGTATTGCCGAACGGAATGCGCGTGAATGTTACGGAGAAAATTCCGCAGGCGGTTGTCCGTCTTGCAACCGGCGATTACCTTGTTGACGGCGAAGGCACGATACTTTCTGAATTAAAGAAAGCCGAAGAAAAACTTCCGTTCGCAATGGCCGGTTGGGACGAAACTAAATCTGAAAAAGCCGGTAAAGATAACATCGAACGCATAAAAATGTATCAAAAAATGCTTTCGGAGTGGAAACAATTCGAGCTTGTCTCGCGGGTGAAGATCGTAAATCTGGCTGACATGCGCGAACCGCGTGCGGTAACGGAGGATTCCGGGGCGACGGTCTCAATAGCCGTCGGGCGCGAGAATTTCGGCGAGAATCTGCGTCGCGGCATCTCCGCAATAGTCGGCAAGGGCGAAACGTTCGAGGCGGTGAATCTCGTCGGCCCAAACATGATCTTGCAGGCTCGTAAGTCAAAGTAAACTAATATTTTCAGTGGCAAGACGATTATGAATCGGGAAATACAAGCGGTCGGAATCGACATCGGCACGAGCAAAATTCGCTGCGTAATAGGTGAAGCATCGGATGTTGGCAAAATGAATATTGTCGGCATAGGTGCCGCCGAATCAAAGGGACTGCGCCGCGGTATCGTTACAGGAGCCGAAGCGGTTTCCGAGGCTATCCGCAAAGCCGTCGGCGAGGCCGAGCGCGTAAGCGGCCTCGAGGTCCATTCCGCCGTCGTAAATCTTTCGGGCGAGCACTATAAAGGAGAAAACAAGAACGGCGTTGTTGCCGTCGCCGGTGCCGGGCGCGAGATAAGCGATGAGGATGTCGAGCGGGCGATCGAATCGGCCAGCGCGATGCAGTTGCCTTCGGGCTGGGAGATCTTCGACCGGCTTCCGCAGGAATTTATCATCGACGGGCAGGACGGGATCACCGAGCCGATAGGCATGAGCGGCGCGAGGCTCGAATCCCTGGTTCACGTCGTTATCGGCCCAAGCGCCGGACGCCAGAATCTCGAAAAAGCGGTGAAACGTTCCGGTCTGGTGGTCGAGCGGATGATGCTGGAGCCGCTGGCCGCCGCCGAAAGCACATTGACCGATGACGATAAGGAATATGGATGCGCGTTGGTAAATATCGGATCAGAGATCACAAGTCTGATGATCTTCGGGCGCGGGGCGGTACAGCACACTGCAGTATTTCCCTTTGGCGGGCTTCATTTTACAAAAGATATTGCTGTTGGCTTGCGAGTTTCGATCCAGGAAGCAAACAAGATCAAGCACGAATATGGCTGCGTCGCGTCGTTCCTGATGGATGACGAAGAGCGCGGGCAGATCATCGAGGTTCAGCCGGTCGGACGCAACGAGACCCGCGGCCTTTCAAAAGAGATCTTGTGTGACATTATGCAGCCGCGAGCGGTCGAGCTGCTTCAGCACATCGCTCACGAAGTTGCCGGAACCCAGGCACAAATATCGAGCGGAGTTATCCTTACGGGCGGCGGGTCGATGGCACGCGGGATGGTCGAGATAGCCGAACAGGTTTTCGATGCGCCGACGCGGCTCGGATTACTGGAACGCCGATACTTCGGCGGGCTGGCCGGAGAGGTGCAAAGTTCCGAATGGGCGGCCGGCTGCGGCCTGGCTCTTTCGTCGATGCGAAGCCAGATTCGTGACTTGAATTCGTCCGGTAAGTCGCCGACATGGAAAGTTGCGGAATGGTTCGGAAGTTTTCGCGGGAAATTTAAATAAAACGTAACGTCACGGCTGGATTTTTACCACAAAGCGTAGTATGCTCTACCGCCGTCAGCACAATATATTGTTAGTTTTGTTTTACCTGAAAATCGCTTTGCACGACCGTTTTTCTTTTCTTTGCCCGAGCAGCAGATATGTCAATTTTTACGGAAGGTCTTCAAATGAATAATAGCGGAATCAAGATGTTTATCGACGAACCGCCGATCACAGGCGCGCGAATAAAAGTGGTCGGGGTCGGCGGCGGCGGCGGAAATGCCGTTAACCGAATGATCGAGATTGGAATAAAAGGCGTCGAGTTTATTGTCGCAAACACGGATCTTCAAGCTCTCAATTCCTCAAAGGCGCCGATGAAGATCCAGCTCGGCAGCAAATCGACACGCGGTCTGGGCGCGGGTTCCAACCCGGAGGTCGGCCGCCAAGCCGCCCTTGAAGATCATGAAAAGCTGCTCGACGTGCTCGAAGGCTCGGACATGGTTTTCGTCACTGCCGGACTCGGCGGCGGAACTGGAACGGGAGCGGCGCCGGTGGTTGCGTCGCTGGCGATCGAACTGGGGGCTTTGACCGTGGCGGTAGTTACCAAACCATTTGCCGTCGAAGGCAAGAAGCGAATGGCGCAGGCAGAGCAAGGATTGGCCGAGCTTCGCGGGTGTGTCGATACGATCATCACTATCCCGAATTCAAAGCTTCGCGAGGTAGAAGAAAAGATCACTCTGATGGATGCATTCAGGCGTGCGGACGACGTGCTGCTTCAGGCCGTACAGGGTATTACCGACTTGATTACGACGCCGGGCGTGATCAATCTTGACTTTGCAGACGTAACGACTGTAATGCGTGGACGCGGTGTCGCACTGATGGGAATCGGCACGGCGAGCGGCGAGGATGCCGCGTCGAAGGCGATGCGTGCCGCGCTCGATTACAAACTGCTCGAAGAAAATTCAATTACCGGAGCAAAGGCCGCGCTGATCAACGTAACCGGCGGCGAGAATATGCCGCTTGGCGAGATCGAGGACGCAATCGGAATGATCGAAGCCGAATCCGACGAAAATGCCGATATCATTTGGGGCAACGTTATCAAGGAAGGTGCCGGCGACGAGATCAGGGTAACCGTGATAGCAACAGGTTTTGATACCGCCGTTTCAAACATGATGCCGCGACCGCGGACTATGGAAGCACAGGCAGGCTCGAACGGAATGAATGTCCCGGCATTCGCTCCGACCGAAGCAAAGAAGGAAGAAGACCTCGACGTGCCGACATTCATTCGTCGACAGGCGGATTAAGCCATTAAGAATTTAGGAAATTCGAAGTTGCCCCGGCGGTTGAAGACACTGACCGGGGCTTTCTCTTAAATAGTTGGAAGAGGGCATGTGTTTTTGGTTCTGCGTCGTATAGAATGGAAATAAGATCGATTAGTTTTACACTGGAGATAACTGGATTTTGGTATCCGAATCGTCAACAAAAAAATTGCCGCGAATCGGCATAACGATTGGCGACGCCGCCGGCATCGGCCCGGAAGTCGTGCTAAAAGCCCTCGCCGGTGAAGACATTGCTAAACTGTGCCATCCGGTTGTTATAGGGGACGCGCGATTTCTCGAAAATGCGTCGAGTGAGCTTGGTCTTGGCTTGAAATTTCGTCCGATAGAATCCGCAACCAAAGATGCCGACTCCGGAGTTATTTATATCGTCGATCTGGCAAATCTCGATGAAACGGTCAGCTATGGCATCGAAAGCAAGGCAGCCGGAAAAGCGTCGGGAGAGTATATCGAAAAGGCGGTAGAGATGTGGAAATCAGGCGAGATCGACGCCATCTCGACAGCGCCGATAAGCAAAAGGTCGCTCGCGCTTGGCGGTTACGATTTTCCCGGACACACCGAGTTTTTGGCGTCGCTGACCGGAACGAAAGAATTCGCGATGAGCTTCTTTGCCGAAAATCTTCGCGTGGTACTGCTTTCTACGCATGTTTCGCTTCAGCGTGCAATTGAATTGGTAAAGAAGGACAGCTTGGTGAAGCTGATCGTTTTCGCCCATAAACATCTTTCTCTTCTTATCGGAAGAGACGCTCGGATCGCGGTTGCCGGATTAAATCCGCACGCTTCCGAAGGCGGAATGTTCGGCAGTGAAGAAGCATCGGAGATAACTCCGGCGGTAAGCGAATGCCGTGATAAACACGGCATCGACGTTTCCGGGCCGTATTCGCCGGACACGATCTTTCTTCGCGGATTTCGCCGTGAATTCGACGCGGTTGTCGCTTGCTATCACGATCAGGCGACGATACCGGTTAAGGCTCTTTCGTTCGGTTCGGCGGTGAACGTTACGCTCGGCTTGCCGCTTATCAGGACGTCGGTCGACCACGGAACCGCATACGATATTGCGGGGAAGAACATGGCGGACGCCGAAAGCATGAAAGCGGCGATTCGGCTCGCGGCTGAACTTGCGGTTCATAAAACGCTTAGCGCGAATGCCGATTGATTCACGAAGTAACAGGAGTTTTACATTGTCGACGGTCAGCGATTCTTATTCAAAATTTGTTTTGGTTGCGGATGACGATCCTTCGATCCTTCAGTTGATAAAGGCGATCGTCGAGGGCGAAGGATTTATCGCGGTCACCGCGCAAAACGGCAAAGAAGCGTATAAGATTCTCCAATCCGGAGGGCCCATAGTCGGCGCGATCGTCGATGTCATGATGCCGTACATCTCAGGTGACGAGTTAGTAAAACACATGCGGTCCGACGAAAGTCTAATGAAAATACCGGTGATTATGATGACTGCCGAGCATAGCCCGAAGATATCATCGAAGTCTTTTTCATCCGGAGCGTTGGCATTTTTGCCAAAACCGTTTTCTAATGCGCAATTGAAATTGATGTTGAAAACCTTCATGGTCAAGCAATAAGGCAGGGTGCAAAACACCGTTTTTCTTGACCTTGGCTCGTCGAAGTGATAATTTGCAGGAATCTTAACGCGCCTCAACCATTCAAAGGAGTAATTACAAGTGTATAAACGCAGGTTATTGTTGGCAGACGATTCCGTTACGATCCAGAAAGTCGTGAATCTGACATTCGCGGACGAGGGTATCGACGTGATGACGGTCGGGGACGGCGACTCCGCGATGTCTAAACTTCAGGAATTTCGGCCCGACGTCGTTTTAGCGGACGTGAACATGCCCGGGCTCACGGGTTATCAGGTTTGCGAATTCATTCGGTCCAACGAAGCGACCAAAAATCTTCCCGTGATACTTCTTGTCGGTTCGTTCGAGCCGTTCGACGAACTCGAAGCTGGCCGCGTAGGCGCAAATGCCTATTTGACCAAGCCGTTTCAGTCGATCAGACAGCTTGTGTCGCAGGTAAATGAGCTGATGGAAACATCGCAGCATGTGGACATATCGGCGGCCGAAACCGTTGAGTTCGAAACGCCCATCGTCGACCACGCGGAAACCGACGACATCGAATCGCTCTACCATCAGAGCTTTCCGGATATGTCCGAAATGATGGGAAACGCCGAGCACGGCACGGAATTTTCGGATGTCGGGTTGGACGATGAAATTATCGAAACCAGCTCTGCCGCAGGTGCC
>JBQTJB010000102.1:0-2221 GCA_052387555.1 Blastocatellia bacterium
GGAAAATGTTCCGGGGGAACAAAACTTAAGTCGAACTCGATATTAAGAGTTCGCTTTGTCGGCTCAAGACAACGGTCGCAATCGACCTCAGCCTCGGTCTTCAGCCTACCCTCGGCTTGGATCTTGTGGTCGCTCTTCCTAACAAAAACTCTAACAACTACGTTAGAAATGATCCGAACGTTTTCGGGTTTCAGGTCAAATTGTTCCGCTCCGATGACCGAATCGATCTCTGTTTCGTGCTCAATACTCTTCAGATCGATGACCATTTTCAAACAGTGCACAATTGCTTTTCGAGGAACTCGAAAGACAAAACTTGTATTATATCTGTTGGGAAGGCACTGTCAAACCTCAATTCGTCCTCTTCTTTAATGTTTTTCACGTCAACGCTCGCCACTGCCGACAGCCTCATCGATATGTGCGAAGCCTTTTGCGGACAGGATTTCAAGCAAGCCCTCATTAATCTCTCGGGCAAATGAAGGTCCTATGTAGATGAATCCTGTATATGCCTGAAGCATTGAGGCTCCGGCAACAACCTTCTCAAAAGCATCGTTTGCTGTAAAAATACCTCCGATGCCGACAATCGGTAATTTTCCATTCGAATAACGATAAATCATCGAAATTACCGCATTCGAACGTTCTTTCAAGGGTTTTCCACTCAATCCGCCGGCCCCTAATTTATCTAAGTTTTTCGTTTTTAACCCTTCACGCGAGGTGGTCGTGTTCGTCGCAATAATTCCGTCAATCTTCAGACGAAGACACACATCGACTATCGATTCAATCTCCACTTCATTAAGGTCAGGTGCAATTTTCACTAAAATCGGTTTTGATTTTAATTCGCGATTTCTGTTCTGAAGAGCCGATAGAAGATTGTCCAAATTATCTGCCTGCTGCAGTTCGCGCAGGTTCGGAGTGTTCGGCGATGAGATATTGACGGCAATGTAATCGGCGTGAGGATGTACTAAATCAAAACTCGCCAGATAGTTTTCTACGGCATCTTCGTTCGGAACGTCCTTGTTCTTCCCGATGTTTACACCAACGATGCACCGCTTTTTTATTTTAGCAAGTCGTTGCGCAATCACCTCGGCACCATGATTGTTAAAACCGAGCCGGTTTATCAATGCCTGATCTTCGTTAAGGCGAAAAAGCCTCGGTTTATCGTTTCCCCTCTGCGGTTTGTACGTAACCGTTCCAACTTCTACAAAGCCGAAACCGAGCGAAGCCAGTTGATTGACGACAACGCCGTTCTTATCAAAGCCGGCGGCAATACCGAGCGGATTTGTGAAATCAAGGCCGAATCTGTTGATCGACCCGAACAGTTTACCGGTAAAGAGTTTCGAGGCAATTTGCTGAGCAGCTTCGGTACCGAGCCCGATGTGCAGACTCCTGATGCCGATCTCATGAGCCGTTTCAGGAGATAAACCGAATAAAGCCGGGCGAATCAGGTTTTGAAATAGTCCAGGCATCGTTAAATGCTAGATGTTAAAGGAATCCCTGAATAATTGAAACATTCGACTCCGATCTTTGAACTTTCGACCTCTGTTTGTTACGATTTGCAACGAATGGGAGACGAATTTCACCTGGTAGAAAAATCTCGGATAATGGACAGCGCGCGAATTAAGAGGGCCTTGTCGCGTTTGGCGTCGGAGATCGTCGAAGAAAATCACGGTGCAAAAGAATTGTACCTTGTGGGTATACGTCGCCGGGGAGTGCCGCTTGCCGAACGCATCGTAGACAAGATCGAAGCTATCGAGGGCATACGGCCTTTGTACGGAATTATCGACATCACGCTTTACCGCGACGATCTTTCTACCGTCGGTGCAAATCCGATAGTCAACCGAACTGAGCTCGACGCCGACATCGAGGACAAGATCATTATCCTTGTCGATGATGTTCTGTACACCGGACGCACTATACGGGCGGCCCTCGATCAATTGATGGACTTTGGCCGGCCAAAGAAAGTTCAACTAGCCGTGCTTATAGACCGCGGCCGCGAACATCGCGAACAACCGAATCAGGCGCATATTGTCGGCAAAGTCGTCCCGACAAAACAAACTGAGATAATAAAGGTAATGCTAAAGGAATTTGACGACGTCGAAGCGGTCGGAATATTCGAGCGGCCATGAGCGTCGTAATGCGGGCCCCAAGTCCGCGAGAGGAAAATCATAGGACTCGCGGTCTGGAAACCCGCGTTCCGATAATGGAAAAACCTTTCCGAAGACGT
>JBQTJB010000103.1:0-4704 GCA_052387555.1 Blastocatellia bacterium
CCTGTTTTTCCTCGACGCCGATACGGAGATGAGACGACATCGAATCCGCAATCTGGGCAGCCGAAATTCCACGCAAAGACGCGTGAAGAGAATCAGTGTATGCGTCGGGCGATACACGCAGGAACTGCTCGACCAAACCGTGTATCTTTTGCAGCAAACCGTCCGTGCGGTAACCGGATTCGTCGCTCGACTGGATCTTTCGGACATGAGCATAAAACATTCCGTCGGCGTCCTGTTCAACGCGGACCGACTGGCCGCGTTCCCGACCCTCTACGACGACCTTGATCTGGCCGTTTTCCTGTCGCTGGGCCTGCAAAATCCGGCCGAGAGTTCCAACCGAAAATATCTCGTCGGCTTTCGGCTCGTCGATCGTCGCATCGTGCTGCGTTGCAAGAAAAATGTCCCGCTCGCCCGTCATGGCCTCTTCCAGAGCTCTGACGCTGCTTGGTCGGCCGATCTTGAAGGCAACCTTCGTGAACGGAAAAATTACCACGTCGCGAATCGGAACCATCGGATAGCGTTTTATGTCCGACGGCATTTGATCTGTAAATTCCTGCATATAAAGGGGGAAATCCGCTAAATAAAGTTCTCTGGGCGAATAGGATCACTTTTATTAACGCAAAATTGCGTAACAAAAGCAATACAAAAGCCACGGTGAAAATCCGCAATTGGATATTTTCATTTTGTGAGTAACTAAACGCTGATTGGTCCCGAGATTCTAGAAATTTTATCGAGATGAAGGACTGTGAATGCAAAGACGAAATGCAGGCGTCGCTGATTCGGGTTTTGGTTTAAGCAGCTTCTTCCATACGCGGCCCGATAACGTCGAAAACCGGGGCTTTGCGTTCGATCATTTCGCGTGTGACGAGAATGTCTTTGACCTTTTTTTCGGACGGAAGCACGTACATCGATTCGAGGAGAATTTCTTCCATTATCATCATCAGCCCGCGGGCGCCTACCTTGCGTTTGTGGGCCTGTTGGGCAATGGCCTTTAGGGCGTCTTCCGTAAACTTTAGGCCTATATTATCGAACTCGAACTTCCGCTGATATTGTTTTACGAGAGCATTTTTCGGCTCGGTAAGAATTTGCATAAGGGCGGCTTCGTCGAGTTCTTTCAGCGTTCCGATCACGGGCATTCGGCCGACAAATTCAGGAATTAGGCCATAATGAATCAGATCTTCGGGTTCTATCCGATCGAGCGCTTCGCTATGTCGCTGCTTGCTCGATTTCACGTCCGCCTGAAAACCCAGCGACTTATTCCGGAACCGCTTTTCGATCACTTTTTCAAGACCGATAAAAGCACCGCCGCAAACAAAAAGAATATTTGTCGTGTCGAGCTGCGTAAATTCCTGCTGCGGATGTTTGCGGCCCCCGCCGGTTGGGATGTTCGCCACGGTGCCCTCAAGAATTTTTAGCAAAGCCTGCTGAACGCCTTCGCCGGAAACGTCACGGGTGATCGAAGGATTGTCGTCCTTGCGGCAGATCTTGTCGATCTCGTCGATGTAGATAATTCCCTGCTGGGCACGTTCGACGTCATTGCCTGCAGATTGGAGCAGCCGCAGAAGAATGTTCTCGACATCCTCGCCGACGTAACCCGCCTCGGTCAAACTTGTCGCATCAACGATACAGAACGGAACGCTGAGCACTCGTGCCAGTGTCTGCGCCAGAAGAGTTTTGCCCGTTCCGGTCGGGCCGATTAGGAGAATGTTGGATTTTTGCAGCTCGATGTCGCTGCGCCGTTTAGCAAGTTCGAGACGTTTGTAATGTTGATAAACCGCTACGCTAAGGCGTTTTTTCGATTCGTCCTGGCCGATGACGTATTCGTCAAGATGAGCCTTTATGTCCTGCGGCTTCGGCAGGTTCGTCCTCGCCGCCGAACTCTCGCTTTGATCGTCATCGTTGATGATCTCGTTGCAAATGTCGATGCATTCATTGCAGACATAAACACCTGGGCCGGCAATGAGTTTCTTAACATCGTTTTGCGACTTGCCGCAGAATGAGCAGCAAAGAAGTTCTTCGGGTCGTCTAAAATTAGCCATAAAAGCAGTTGTCTGTAGTCAGTTATAAGTTGGTGACATCTCGAATCGAACGGGATAACCCGTTTAACATCCTGCCGATTTCAGCAGCATCCTTAAGAAGTTGATCAGCCTCAATTTGATCAATATAACCGGGGTTGTCAGCAATTTGGAGTTGGGTTTCAGTTTCCATCAAACAGCCGTATGCGAACGAAAGATGGTGGCTAAACTCCTTCGATGAATCGCGACCTTGTCCTTCTGCAATATTTGCTGCAATATTTGATGGAATCGAAACAACTGCTCGTCTCAATTGGCTGCATAATCCAAACATTTCATATTTCGGAAAACATTCCGTCGAACGATAAATTCTATTCACAAACTGCATGGATTGCTGCCATACCTGCAAATCGCGATAACTCTGTCCAGCCATGCCCGTTTTCAAGTTCCTCGCCTGCCGACTTCTAGCTGACAACTGACAACCGAATACTGACAACTATTTATCTCGATGCTCTATCACTTCGTCGATCAAACCATACTCCTTTGCCTGTTGCGGCGAAAGAATGCGGTCGCGTTCGACGTCGAGTTCGACCTGCTCGAACGACTGCCCGCTGTGATTTGCAATTATGCGCGAAGTCATTTCACGCATCCTCAGAATCTCTTCGGCCATGATGCGAACGTCAGTTGCCTGGCCTGATGCTCCGCCGGACGGCTGATGGATCAAGACACGGGCGTGCGGCAAAGAAAATCGTTTGCCCGGCGTGCCCGCGCAAAGCAACAAGGCCGCCATCGACGCGCATTGTCCGACGCAGATCGTCGTCACATCGTTTTTGATGAACTGCATCGTGTCATAGATGGCCATGCCGGCAGTGATCGATCCGCCTGGGCTGTTTATGTACAAATTGATGTCGCGTTCAGGGTCTTCGGCCTCAAGGAAAAGAAGCTGTGCGACGAGAAGATTGGCGATTTGATCGTCGATAGGCGTGCCGATGAAAATAATGCTGTCCTTCAACAACCGCGAATAAATATCGAACGCCCGCTCTCCGCGCGAGGTCTGTTCAACAACCATTGGTACTAAAGCCATATTTTTTTCTCTACTTTTATGATTGCCGGTTTAAGTAACACTTTAATGAAATAAAGCTAAGTGACTGTGAAATAGGTCGATTGCAGATTTTACATGTATTCAAAATAAATGCAAGCAGTTACGCGCTCAATTCGATTTTCAAAATTAGGAATTCGTTCTTTACTAGCGTTCCTACAAATCAAATGAAATAGAACCCGCCTGCTTACGCAAGAGCCATGACCTATCAAGCTTTTGTTTTAGCCGTTTTCTTGACCGGTTCTTTCTTTTTTGAAGTTTTCTTCGGTTTTTCTTCCGAGGCAACGGCTTCGGCAGCGTTTTCGTCGATCCACTCGGCGTCGTTCACTTTTGCTTTCGCTATCAACGCCTCGATAGATTTGCGTGTACGAAGATTATTTTCTATCGAGCCAGTGCCGCCCTGTTTCTCCAACGACTCGCGGACTTCTTCGGGCGTTGAGCGATAGTATTCAGCGATCTTTCCGATCTCTTCTTCAATATCTTCTTTTGTAACTTCGACCTTTTCAGCATCGCCAACCTTTTCGAGAAGCATTGCGCCGCGGACATCGTTCTCGGCCTGCGTCCGCATTTGGTGATAAGCCATCTCGACGAACTGTTCATCCAGCCGGTTCAGATCGGCTCCACGCTGCTGCAGATCGCGTGCAAAATTGTTGAGCAGATTTTTTGCCTGCGATTCGATCAGAGCATTAGGAACCTCGAACGCGTTGTCCTCGATTAGTTTTGCGACCGCTGAGTTCCTTATGCGGGCATCGGCATCGGCTTTTGCGTAGGTTTCGAGATCGGATCGCAGTTTGGTGCGAAGATCGGAAAGTGATTTGTATCCTTCGTCGAGGCTCTTTGCCCAATCGTCGTTCAAATCAGGCATTTCGGAGCGGCCAACGGATTTGATCTTCGCTTTGTAATGAACCGTCTTCCCGGCAAGAGCGGCAGATGAAAAATCAGCCGCGTAGGTTACGGTAAATTCTTTTTCGTCGTCCTGATGCAAGCCGGCAAGATTTTCGGTGAATGATTTTTCGATGACCTCGTCACCCAAAACTACTTCAAGATCGTCCGCTTTGATCGGCTCGCCATTCGGGTCGTCGTCGAACATACCTTCGAGATCGGCAATGACGGTGTCGCCGACTTCGGAAGCCCGACCCTCGACCGGAATTAAAGCGGCTTCCTGTTTCAAACGATTTGTTATCAAATCTTCTATCTCGGCTTCGTCAACCGGCTTTACGCGGCGTGTTACCTCGATCCCCTCGTACTTCGGTAACGGAATTTCCGGCATCACTTCGACGTGAACTTGGAGTTTGATCGGCTCGGAACCATTTACTTTTACATTTTCGGCGTCATCGATATGTAAGTGCGGCTCGGCCAACGGATGAAGTTTGTGTTCCTGAATCGCTTCGGTAACTTTTGGAGGCAGAACTTCCGATAAAACTTCATTCTTGATCTCTTCCTTAAACCGCAGGCGGATAACGTCGAGCGGTGCAAACCCTTTTCGAAATCCCGGAACGCTCGCGCGCTGAGCATATTTTTTGCTTACCCGGCCATACGCGTCTTTTAATGCCGCCGGTTCAATTTCGATATGCAGCTCCCGCTGCGTTGAAG
>JBQTJB010000104.1:0-14887 GCA_052387555.1 Blastocatellia bacterium
TTACTGTCCCTGGGTGCCGAGAATGAGATTCCGATGTCCCTCGCGGTGCGAACCAACTGCCCGTCGATAGGAACTGTTTTAATGTTCGCGCATGCTTCTGACAGCGGCACGTTAACGATCGTCCCGGCTTGAAGCGCGACCATCTTGCCGGTTTCACCGCTTGCCAAAGCCCGCACGGCACACGCTCCGAAGTTAGTGCCCAGCATTCGGTCGAAAGCGTTTGGGCTGCCGCCTCGCTGCAAGTGGCCAAGCACCACACACCGCGACTCCTTGCCCGTTCTGCGTTCCACCTCGCGGCGGATATAATCGCCGATGCCTCCCAGCCTAAGTTCCTTGGTATCCTGATACATCTCGCCTTTCCCGACTTCCTTTGCGCCCTCGGCAACGACTATATTGGTGAATCGCGATCCGTCTTTTTCCCTTTGATTCACCTTATCGACGACGGATTCGAACGAAAATGGTATTTCCGGGATCAGTATGATATCCGCGCTTCCCGCAAGTCCGCAATGCAGAGCGATCCAGCCCGTATTGCGTCCCATTACTTCCAGTATCATGACGCGATCATGCGAGGCTGCAGTTGTGTGAAGGCGATCCAAAGCCTCGGTGGCAATGTCGATAGCCGTCATAAAACCGAACGTGAGTTCGGTTGCAGCGAGATCGTTGTCGATAGTTTTCGGCACCCCAATCACCGGAAAACCGCGTTTGTGAAACTGTTCTGCGATGGCCAGGGTGCCTTCGCCGCCGAGCACGATCAACGCTTCGATCTCAAGGATGTCGAGATTTGCCAGGGCTTCGCCGATCGGCATTTCCGGGAAAATCGGCACGCCATCAACCATTTTTACAAAACTTCCGCGATTTCGGGTGCCGAGGATCGTCCCCCCTCGAGGCAAAATCCCGCTGACGGTTTTTTGCGTTAGCTTCATGGTGTGCGTTTCGCCGAGAATGCCCTCGAAGCTATCTTCGATCCCGATGACCTTCATCCCGAACTCGCCGGTGGCGGTTCTGACGACCGCGCGAATTACGGCATTTAGCCCCGGCGCATCGCCGCCGCCCGTGAGGATTCCAATTTGCTTATACATACGAAGACTGCGCTAATAAGTATCTTGCCATTTTACTCCAACAATCAGTTAATTTCGAAGTTGCCGGGACGATGGTTTCGGGTTCTGTAATTGTGAAACAAAAAAAGCGAACCCGAAAGTTACGAGTTCGCCGTTATACTATCGCGAACAGCCATTATTTTCGTGCGAGATTCTTTTCAGCCGCGGCTCGGGCCTGCGGCATAACTTCGATGGCTTTCAGAATTTGCGGATCGGACTCGAGAACCACCTGAATTCCGGCCTCGTTCGAATAGTTGGCCGATGCCAGCTCTTGTCGCAACCGCGTTCTCACAAAATCCGCATTCGCGTTGATATTATCTACCGATAAGCCATTATTCTTTTCCGCTGCGGCATGGGCGCGAAACGCCTCGAATAACTTATCCGTGATCGGGAGAGCACCTGAAGGGATCATCATCTGATGGTTCTGCTTCTCGACCTTGTAATTTTCGAATCCTGCTATATTGCCGACAACAAGCTGGCGGACGAAATAGAAAGCCGCGTCGTTCAAGCGAAAACGCAAGGGGTTATATTCCAAAGCCGGAACCTTTATGTCCGGTTCGATGCCGCGGCCGCCGTACAAAGTGCGTCCGTCCGGAGTAGTAACTGCCACGCCGACCGGTTTCGGCTTTGGCGCTTCAGACGCTCCGTTTGTTTCATCGTTATTGTGCGCGTAGTAGTCGTAGATCGACCCGTTTGAATAATCGCGTTGAAGAGATCTTCCGAACGGAGTGTAATAACGGGCCGTAGTAAGAGTTAAACCTGTACCGAAGGGAAGTTGAAAAACTCTCTGTACCAACCCTTTTCCAAAACTCTCGGTTCCGACAATCAGGCCGCGGCCATAATCCTGAATGGCCCCTGCAACGATCTCCGAAGCCGACGCCGAACCGCCGTTTACCATGACAACGAGCGGAAAATCGTCCTGTTTACTGCTGCGCGTTTCGAGCTCCTGGGTTTTTGCGTACCGCGAACGCCCTTTCACGGAAACCACTGTTTTTCCTCTCGGGACAAAGCGGCTGACGACTTCGATAGCTTGAGGAAGCAGTCCCCCGGGATTGTTCCGAACATCGAGAATCAGGCTTTTCATGCCCTGTTTCTGCAATTCCGCGATTGCGTCTTTCAACTCTTCGGACGTAGTTTCCTGAAATCCGCCGGTGAGGCCGATATAGCCCACGCCATCCGGAAGCATGAAATAGTTGCGGATCGAAGGCAGCGGAACTCCGCCGCGAACGATCTCGAACGAAACCGGCAGCGTGGACGTCGCGCGTTCGACCTTTACCTTGACCGTGGTACCTTTCTCGCCGCGAACGTTCCTGGAAACTTCGGAACTGTTCCACTCGCGGGCGTCTTTTCCGTCAACTTCTACGAAACGGTCGCCGTATCTAAGGCCTGCTTTATCCGCCGGCGTGCTAGGTACTACCGATTGAACATAAACGCCGTCACGATGCTGCAATATCGACACGCCTATGCCGTAAAATTGCGAGCGCTGTTCTTCGTAAAGCTTCTCGAACTCTCTGCTGGTGAAAAAAGCCGAATGCGGGTCAAGCGACCAGAGCATGCTTTGTATCGATGCTTCCGAAACCTTTTCGTGATCGATACCGCCGACATAATTCTTGTCGATCACGTCCAGAGCCTCGCGGTAATCGGACACGATCTTGCCCGTCGTGACGCTCGTGTCTGCCGAGGTTGACGGAATGCGGCCGAACAAGCCGCCAACCACAGCCCCGAAAACGACCAATATAACCGCGCAGATAATAAAACCGTACTTCATTTAGCTTGCCCCTCGACTCCGAAATTATAACATATCCGAAATTATAACATATCGTTAGTTGACGAACCCTAAGGAGCGGTTGCCGTCGGATTGAGATACGCTGGAAGGCTCGTTTGGGTTTAGGATCTTCGGCGAATTCGCACCCGTAAGTAATAGCTGAAAATGACTTTTCCTTGCAGATTTACTTTTATCATTCAACGATTTACCATCTACTCTTTGCCTCATGAAGAAAGAGATCGCAATCGTTATTCCGGCGTTTGAAGAGGAAGACCGGCTCGGGGCTTCGGTCGAAAAGGTTTTGACTTATGTCACTGAATCGGGCCTTGATGCCGAGTTGATCGTCGTCGATGACGGTTCGGGAGATGCAACGGCCGAGGTAGCGGAAGCCGCGGCGGCGAAATTTCCGAAGATCGACTCGCAGGTGATTCGATACGAAAAGAATCGGGGCAAGGGTTTTGCCGTAAAAACGGGGCTGCTCGCCGCAAATGCCGATATTGCCTTGTTCAGCGACGCCGATCTTTCGACGCCCATCGAGGAAATGCCAAAATTGATCGAACCGATTCGTTCCGGCGAATATGACGTAACCTTCGGCTCGCGTGCCCTTGACCGCTCTTTGATAGGCACTCACCAGCCTTGGCGTCGAGAACAGGGCGGAAAAGTATTCAACCTGGTCGTGCGGCTGATGACCGGAATGCCGTTCTGGGACACTCAGTGCGGATTCAAAGCCTTCCGAATGAATGTTTTTGGATCGCTGCTTGATCTCATGCGGATCGACAGGTTCGGTTTTGATGTCGAGTTTCTGTTCGTCGCAGATCTGCATGGGCTGCGTTTGAAAGAGTTCCCCGTGCGTTGGGACAACGACGACCGAAGCAAAGTCAGCGTCGTTCGCGACAGTATTCGCATGTTTGACGAAGTGCGGCAAATTCGGCGAAACGCGAAGAAAGGCAACTATGAAAAGCATTGAAAAGCGAATATAATTTCATATTATGCAAACAATCAACCAATTGAACGCTGACGATCTTGACCTCAATATTTTGAACAGCATTAGGACTCAATTCTTGTACAAGGAAATAGAAATCATTGTCGTGGAACGCGATGAAACCGAATATCTGCTTTCGTCGCCAAAAGACCGTGAAGAATTGCTCCAGGCTGTCGCCGATGTTGAAGCTGGCCGGAACCTCATCACTCCGGATCAGGAGCAATTTCGGTGAAATCGATCACATTTCATGCTGTTGCTTTTGACCAGTACAACGAATTGGCTCGAACGAATAATAAGCTATTCGAGCGAATTCATCGAATAATCGTCGAGACTGCCAGAAATCCGTTCACAGGGTTATGAAAGCCAGGACCTTTAAAAGGCGAACTCCGGGGTTATTGGTCAAGAATGATAAACAGCGAACATCGGCTGGTGTATAAAGTGGACGCCGAGCAATTGATCATCATTTCCTGCAAATCTCATTACAACAAATGACCGCACGTCTAAATGTAAACATCGATCACGTCGCCACGATCCGCGAGGCTCGCAAGACCATCGAGCCGAGCATTATCACGGCGGCGGTTATCTGCGAACAGGCCGGGGCCAACGGCATAACCGTGCACCTGCGTCAGGATAGGCGTCATATACAGGATCGCGATATCGAATTGCTGCGTGATGTTGTCACCACTTATCTGAACGTTGAAATGGCCGCGACCGAGGAAATGATCGGAATCGCCGTTCGCACCAAACCGGACGCCGTTTCGCTCGTGCCCGAAAATCCGAACGAGGTTACGACCGAAGGCGGTCTGGATGTAGTTAGTAATTTCGACAACGTACAGAACACCATTCAGAAGCTAAGAATGAACGGCATTTTTGTCAGTATCTTTATCGACCCCGATACAAACCAGATCGAGGCCGCAGCAAAAGCAAAAGCACAGCAGGTCGAGCTTTGCACCGGCGAATATGCCGAACTTACGCTTTCATCGCGTGCCGCCCACGGCGAAGGCGAACGCCGAGCCGCCATCGAAGTAGAGCGCATCCGCACCGCAGCCGTCCACGCCAAAAACCTCGGCCTGATGGTCGCCGCCGGCCACGGCCTCACCTACCGCAACGTTTCGGCCCTCGCCGCCATTCCCGAAATAACCGAATTCAACATCGGCCACAACATCATCAGCCGCTCCGTCTTCGTCGGTCTCAACCAAGCCGTAAAGGAAATGATCGAGGCTATTCAGTAGTTGTGTTATTATTGCCGCGAGGTAGAGATTATGGCAACTGTTTTTGAGAATGACGAACAGCTAAAAGAAGCGTTCAAGTCTGCGATTGTCGAAGTTTTGCAAGAGCGTAAAGACCTGATCCGCGAGATCATCGATGAGATTATCGAAGACGCTGCCTTTTCCCGCGCCATCGACGAAGGCGTCAACTCACGAAAAGTCAGCCGCGAGCAAGTTTTCGAGCTTTTGGAGACCGCGAATTGAAAGTCGAATTCTGCGAGAGCTTTCTAAAAGACCTGCGCGATCAAAGACAAAAAACTCCTCGCTAAAGTTCGTGAAATCATCGAATCTTTCGAATCCGCAACCAATCTCCTCGATCTTCAAAATATTAAAAAACTTCGTGGCAGAACATTATTACCGAATCCGCATCGGCGAATACCGCCTCGGCTTCGTTGTCGAAGACGATTCATTAGTCCTCGTCCGCTTCCTAAGTCGAAAAGACATCTATCGCTTCTTTCCCTAAAGCCAAGCGCTCCGTTTTCGTCAGCCTGAATCAGGCATTAAAAGAAATGATCGAGGAGATGAAAACTTGATCAGACGGACCTGGCATAGATAGCCAAAAATTTGCCTGCCGATGCAACCTTTTCGGTTTTCGAGCGTTCTCAACATAACGAGTTCCACGTTCAGGAGAGATTCAATGACAAAAAGGCGATGGTTATCTGCCGTGATGGTAGTGGCATGCTGCTCCGGCGTTTTTGCACAATCGACTGCCGAGGCCGAAGCGGCGAAGGAGAAACTCCGGCAGAAGCAACTCCTTATTGAAAGCATTGCCGCTGACGGCCGCGAGCTTCGCTTGGCTGAAAACCGGGCGATCCTGCTCGCCCGCCTGGGAAACAAGGTCTGGGCCGTAGATCAAAAGCGGGCCGACGACCTTTTTCAGGACGCGGTTGCCGAGTTGCTGGCGGCACAGAGTGAGGCGGAAGCCGAGCGTTTGCGCGGGCGGCAAGGCGAATTCCTTAATTACAGCCACATTCGGCCGCAATTGCTCCAGCTAATTTCAGCACGCAACGCCGATCTCGCTCTTCAAAGCCTTTACCGAACGCGGCCATTCGCGGTCGAACGTGCAATGACTGCCGCTAACCCAAAAGACAACAAGATCCGGAGTTCGCCCGGCAACGACTTTTACTTGGCTCAGAACGAACTCCAACTGGAACAGATGATAGCAAGACAAGCCGCCGACCAAAACCCTGAACGTTCGGTCGCATTGCTTAAGACAGTCCTGAAAAAGGGTGTGACGGGCGAGGCCCTTTCGCTGCTTCGAAAGATCTACGAAAAAGATCCTGCTACGGCCGCGGAATTGGGGGAAGAGGTTGCAAACCGATTAACTACGAAGGATTTAATAGTCGGCAATCAGGTGGACTATAACTCGATCCAGACCGCGATTTCCTTTCTGAACGACCACATCCAGAAACGTAACGCGTCGGAACGAGTTTTTCGTTTCGCTCCCTCGGACATGAAATCACTGACCGACAAACTGGTGACTTTCTTTCTGGGCCGCACTAGTCAGCCGGCATACGGATATTTACCGCAGATGGTCCCGATAGTTGAAAAAATGCGGCCCGGTGCGCTGGAAAAGATCAACGAACTTTCAAAAACGCCGATCAACCACTATGGCGGGCTCCGGCTGATCGGTCAAGATCCGGAGACAGCAAAGCTTCTGAACGGCGAGACGCCGGTTGAAGAAGTGCTCGCAAAAGCACCGGGTCTGCCGATAGAAACAAGAGGAGGCGTTTACCAAACGGTGGCGAATCGCCTCGCCGCGGAGGGCAATATTGGCCGTGCGCGACAAATAGTTATCGAAAACTTTTCTGATGACGCGCTGACGAGCGCACAGGAAAGTCTTAACTGGAGTTACATTCATCAGTTGATAAACCAAGGCAAGTACAACGAAGCCGAAGTTTTAATCGACGAATCCAACGAGCAAAATAGGTTTTCCGGCCTTATTTCGCTTGCCGACGCAATGTACGGTCGAGACATGGAAGCCAACAAGCCGAGGGCCATCGGAGTGCTGGCAAAAGCCGCAAACAGCCTTCCGGCCCGGCCCGAAAACAGCAACGAAATGCAGCAGTTCATCTCGCTGATCGCGGCCTACACGCGAATCGAACCGGCTGAAGCATTCCGAATACTGGACGGCCTCGCACCACAGATAAATGAGCTGGCCGAGGCCTCGGTCGTAGTCAGCGGTTTTCAGGGAACCTATAATTTTCGGCGTGGCGAAATGGTGTTAACGAACGGATATGCCTTCGGCGTAAACATCGATGGATCGGTCTTTCGCGGATTGGCTCAGAAAGATTTCGACCGGACGCTTATTCTGATCGGCACCTTCTCTCGTCGAGAGATGCGCGTTGCTTTTAAGCAGAGTCTGCTGGATCACCTTTGAAACCGCGGCTCATTTCAAAGCGTATTTAAGGGCTTTCCCGGTATAAGACTTTTTCACGCGGGCGGCCTCTTCGGGTGTTCCTATGGCGACGACTTTGCCGACGGGTGAGCTGAGGTGGTTTATGTCCAGTCCTGAACGGCAAGGCCGGGTACTTTTGTAAAGTCTTTCAGATTTCCCGAGATCAAAATCGCCTTGTTTGAAATTGCAACGGCGGCGATGCTCAAATCCATTGTGCCGATGCGGATTTTCTGTGTTTTTAATTGCTTGTACGCTTTGACAGCTTTTTCGTCGAAATCGAGTACCTGAGTATTTCGATAGCTTTCAAGAAAAATATGGAGGCGGTTGTAAGCGTAGATTTCCTCGTCTAAACTCTTGCACCGGGCTAAAAAAGCAAGCCATCCGCGCATTTGTTCTTCGTAAGTAATTATTGTTGTAAATATCTCTTCCGGTCGGATTGAGTCGAGAGCTTTCTGTAATTTTGTAGCCTCAAGTATTCGCTCCCGGTTCATTAAGCTCAAACAATCCGTATCAAGAATGATCATTTGACCTAATCCTTGTCATAATCTTCACGTTGGGACTCGCGCCATTCACGGCCAAGGCGCATTGCTTCTTCGTGAGCAGGATCATCGGCAAAAATTCCGACATGATCTTTCCACCAAGCGTGCTTAGTTGACGGTCTTTCCCCGTTCTTTTCTGCCTTGTCGGCTTTTTTGTCAACTTTGGCCTTTAAGAGATTAAGCTCTTTTTCCAATGCTGCGATGCGGCTTTCAACTTCTGTCTGAGACATAAATTCCACCTCGGTTTGCTAGGATTATACATCAAATACGCTAATTCAATACAGCTTTGAGCGCCTGGCCTGTGTAGGATTTTTTCACGCGGACGACCTCTTCGGGTGTTCCTATGGCGACGACTTTGCCGCCGCCGGAGCCGCCTTCGGGGCCGAGGTCGATGATGTAGTCGGCGGATTTTATTACGTCGAGGTGGTGTTCGATCACGATGACGGTATTGCCGGTATCGACAAGCTGTTGGAGCACGTCTAGCAGCTTATGAACGTCTGCAAAATGCAATCCGGTCGTTGGCTCGTCGAGGATGTAGATGGTTTTTCCGGTCGCCCGTTTTGAAAGCTCTTTGGCAAGTTTTATTCGCTGAGCCTCACCGCCAGAAAGCGTGGTAGATGACTGGCCGATCTTGATATAACCCAGCCCGACATCGAGCAGCGTTTCGAGTTTCTGTTTTATCTGCGGGATATTTTCGAGCAGCGGCAAAGCGTCTTCGATGGTCGTGTCCAGAAGATCTGCTATCGACAGCCCTTTGAATTTCACCGCCAGCGTTTCGCGGTTGTACCGATGGCCGCGGCACACGTCGCAGGTAACATAAACGTCCGGCAGAAAGTTCATCTCGATGCGTTTCATCCCGTCGCCTTCGCACCCCTCGCAGCGTCCGCCTTTTACATTGAACGAGAACCGTCCCGCTTTATATCCGCGCGTTCGCGATTCGGGCAGCATTGCATACAACTCGCGGATCGGCGTGAAAAGCCCGGTGTATGTCGCCGGATTCGAACGCGGCGTTCGGCCGATCGGCGATTGGTCGATCTCGATTATCTTATCTACAAGGTCGAGGCCTTCGATCTTGTCATGGGCAAGCGGTTCGAGATTCGATTTGTAAACGTGCCGGTACAACGCAGGATACAAAATCTCTTCGACAAGCGTCGATTTGCCCGAACCCGACACGCCGGTTACAACGGTGAGCAGCCCCAAGGGAAATTCGACATCGATATTTTTAAGGTTGTGGGCACGCGCGCCTTTTACGCGAATACGGCTTCCGTTAGGCAGTCGGCGAAGTTCCGGAACTTCGATCTTTAGCTCACCATTGAGGTATCGCCCCGTCAATGAACCCTCGGTCTTTTCTATTTCCTTCGGCGTGCCAACGGCAATTACCTCTCCGCCGTGTGTTCCGGCAAGCGGGCCGAGATCGACGACGTAATCGGCGTGTTCGATAGTTTCTTCGTCGTGCTCGACAACCAGCACAGTGTTGCCCAGATCGCGAAGTTCCCGCAGAGTTTCAAGCAGCTTTTTATTGTCACGCGGATGCAGGCCGATGCTTGGTTCGTCTAAAACATAGAGAACGCCGCGAAGCTGCGACCCTATTTGCGTTGCAAGCCTAATTCGCTGGCCCTCACCGCCGGAAAGCGTCGCCGACGCCCTATCAAGCGTAAGATAACCGAGGCCCACGGCTTCGAGAAACCGCAGACGGTCTTTTACTTCTTTCAGCACCAGACCGGCGATCTTTTCTTCCCGGGCGCTCAGCTTTATCTCATCGAATTTCTTTACGGCTTCGTCGATCGGCAAGGATGTGTAATCGGCAATGCCGAGGCCGTTGATCTTCACTGCAAGGCTTTCCGGCTGCAATCGCGCGCCGTTACATGACGGACACGGAACCGGAGCAACCAATTCGTAAAGTGCTTCGCGAGTCTTTTCAGAAGGCGGATTTTCCATCCGCTCCTTCATCGCCCGCAACGCTCCTTTCCAATCGCTTTCGTATTTGTAATCACCTTGTCGAAAGGTCAGCCGTTTTTTTGTTCCGTAAAGAAACGCGTCCTTTATTTCCTGAGGAAGATCGGAAAAAGGAGTTTCAATAAGGGTTTTTTGCACACCCCCTACCGGCCGTGTTTCTGCCTTTTTTTTCTTCCCTTTGCGTCTCTGCGTCTCGACGGTTCCGGACTTCGGTGGTTCGAGCTTGTCGCCATCGACAAATTTCTCGATGATCGCCAGCAATGCGGATTTTAGAAACGAGGCACCGGAACGGTCAGCTCCGCCGAGAAACTCGATCTTGTTGACGGGATGGCTTTGATCGCCGACGATCTTGTTCGCGTCGATCTCCATTACCGTGCCGATTCCCTGGCAGCGTTTACAAGCGCCGTATGCGGAATTGAAAGAGAACGAACGCGGCTCTAGCGCAGCAATGTTGATGCCGCAATTGACACACGCCATTCGTTCGGAATAGAGCTTTTCGCCACCGTCGACTATCGAAACAAGCACCGCGCCGTTGGTCAGCCGCAATGCCGTTTTTACCGATTCGGTCAACCTGTCTTTCACGCCGTTTTTGATTAGCAGCCTATCGACCACCACTTCAATTGTGTGATTTTTGCGTTTATCCAGCTCAATCTCTTCATCAAGCTGCCGCATCTCGCCGTCGATTCGGGCGCGAATAAATCCGTCTTTATGCAGCTTTTCAAGATCTTTTTTAAACTCGCCCTTGCGGCCGCGAACAATCGGAGCAAGGATCATCACGCGTTCGCCTTCGGGCAGATCGAGAATTCCGGAGACGATCTGCTCGACAGACTGACGAGTGATCGGCGAGCCGCATTGATGGCAATGAGGTTGGCCTATCGAAGAAAAAAGCAGACGGAGGTAATCGTAAATTTCAGTTACGGTTCCAACCGTCGACCGAGGCGAGCGTGAAACGGTCTTTTGCTCAATGGAGATTGCCGGGCTTAATCCTTCGATAGAATCGACGTCGGGTTTTTCCAATTGATCGAGAAATTGGCGGGCATAAGCCGAAAGCGATTCTACATATCTTCGCTGTCCCTCGGCGTAGATCGTATCGAATGCAAGGCTCGATTTGCCCGAACCGGAAAGACCCGTGATCACCGTAAACTTATCACGCGGAATATCTACATTGATGTTCTTGAGGTTGTGCTGGCGTGCTCCGCGGACGGTGATCTGCTTAATGCTCATTACGGTATAAAACTGCGCTGGTAGCCGAAACGAGTATTATAGCAAATCGGTGCTATAGGATGCCAAGCACTGCCCACAGCGATACGAGTGAAATTATGATCCATAGCAGAACGCCCTGAAGCAGCGGTCGAAAGCCGACAGTCTGGAGCGTTCGCGGGCTGAGGCTTGTGCCGATAAGAAAAAGCGTAACGGTCATTCCCGCTTTTGCTAGATTTACCAGAGATTCGAAGATGCTCGGCAACACTATCGGCGGAGCGTATGTTCTAATAGCAGCCGCGCCTACAAAGAGAAACACAAACCAGGGAACCGCCAGCTTTGCTTTCGAGTTAGCATCGGATCTCCGGTAAATAAATGCAAACAGCAATGCCACCGGAGCTATCCACAACGCCCGGGCGAGCTTGACGGTCGTCGCTACACCCATCGCCTGTTCTCCATACGCCTGTGAGGCTCCGACGACCGAGCTTGTGTCGTGAATGGCGATTGCCGACCAAATTCCGAACTGATTATGCGTCAGGCCCAGTCCATGTCCGATCAATGGAAACACAAACAATGCAACCGAATTCAACACAAAAACCGTTCCCAGAGAAACGGACATTTCCTCGTGCCCTGCATTGATCGCCGGGCCGACGGCGGCAATGGCGCTTCCGCCGCAGATCGCCGTGCCCGATGAAATCAAAGCCGAGGTTTTGTCTTGTACCCGCAAAAGCTTGCCGACAAAATATCCGAGGACAAGAGTGCCGAAGATGGTCGCAATCGTGAACAAAATTCCGTCGCTTCCGGCTTTGTACAACGCTCCGAGATTCATTCCAAAGCCAAGCAAAACAACCGACCCTTGAAGCAGATACCTTGAAGGTTTCCCTGTCAATTCAGGGAACGGATTGCCAAATGTAAGCGCAACAACCAGCCCAAGCCCCAACGCAATCGGCGGCGAACCGTATGGCGTGAGACAAAACAGAACTAGAAGGATAAAGGCGGCTTTTTGCCACATACAAAGGTGATGAGTATAAAAGTAAAAAAGTGAAAAGGAAAATCATATCTTCCCTTTCACTCTTCACTTTTAGTTATTCGCTATTTTGCTTTTCCTTGGTTTGCGACCGCCTCCTGCGCGGCTTTGACAGCTTCGGCGTCGCCGAGATAATAACTTTTAATGGGTTTAAGATGGTCATCCAGATCATAAACCAGCGGGACGCCGGTCGGGATGTTGAGTGCAACGATCTCATCGTCCGAGATACCGTCCAGATACTTTACCAACGCCCGAAGGCTGTTGCCGTGGGCGGCGATAATCAGACGTTTTTCAGCTTTGATCTTCGGCATGATCTCGCTTTCCCAATACGGGACAACGCGGGCGACGGTATCTTTCAGGCACTCGGTCGTTGGAAAATTTTCAACCCCGGCGTATCGCGGATCGTTGCCTAAGAAACGCTCGTCCGATTCGTCCAATTCCGGCGGGGGCACGTCGTAACTCCTTCGCCATATCAACACCTGTTCGTCGCCGTATTTTGCGGCGGTCTCGGCCTTGTCCAACCCCTGCAAGCCGCCGTAGTGCCGTTCGTTCAACCGCCAAGATTTCGTCTCCGGTATCCACATCAGATCCATTTCATCGAGGACGATCCAGAGCGTCCGGATCGCGCGCTTTAATACCGACGTGTAAGCCTCGTCGAACGAAAAACCTTCGTCCTTCAATAATTTACCGGCGGCTTTTGCTTCTTCCCTGCCTTTCTCAGAAAGATCAACATCCTTCCAGCCAGTAAAACGGTTCTCTTTGTTCCAATGGCTCTCGCCGTGGCGGATCAATACAAGTTTGTGCATGATATATGGAACGCGGACATTTTGTCCGCGTTAATTTTCGGTTCGAACAGAAATGTTCGAGTCCATTAATTATTCAACAGTTTCTTCACTTCTCCAACCAGATAGAGCGAACCGGTTACCAGGACCAAGTTCGCTGACCCAGCGGCTTCCATTGCCTCTTCAACGGAATTGGTTCTAACAACGCACTCTTGTTTGAACTCATCCGGCAAGAATGTAAAAAGCTCTGCGACCGTCATTGCTCTCGAATTCGATGGTTGCGTTAGAATCAACCGTTCTGCTCTTGTCCAGAGAATTTCGGCAATTCTTTTAACATCTTTCCCTTTCATCGCACCGAAGATCATCGTAATCGGCGAGTCAACAAATTCGTCAAGATAAGCAGCGAGAGCGTTTGCACCGGCGATGTTGTGTGCACCGTCGAGTAAGAAATTGCCCATGTACTCTAGCCTTCCGGGATGCGACGCAGTCTCAAGCCCAATCGAGATCTCGTCAGTAGAGATAACGAATGCGTCTTCCTGAAGTAATTCAGCAACCGCTATTGCGATAGCGGCGTTTTGGAACTGGTGTTTTCCGAGCATGTTCCAAAACTCAAAATGTCTATAAAAGGCTTTTGGCGTTTTGATCGAACCGGATAAAACCGGCAAGAGAACTGGCTCATCCTTGATATCAATATCTTCTGATACCCAAAAAGGATCGACGCCGACCTCGCGGCATCGGCCAATCAGAACTTGTTCAACGCTCCTAGTTTGGCGGGTAAGGACGACCTTAGAATCCGCACGAATTATCGCGGCCTTTTCCGCCGCGATCTCTTCAATCGTGTCACCCAAATATTCCTGATGATCCAATGCGATTTGTGTTATCGCGGCGATCTCAGCATTCGCGGCGGTCGTTGCGTCAAAGCGTCCGCCGAGGCCGGTTTCGAGAATTGCTAATTCAACTTTCGCCTCCGCAAAGGCTGCGAGAGCCATAGCTGTGACCTGCTCGAAATAGGTTGGCAACGTTTCGAGAGTGCCATTTAAAACTAATTTCTCCGACGTTTCACGCACCAGCGTCGAAAGGTGGGCAAATTCGCTCTCATCTATATCAATGCCGTCTATCTTTACCCGCTCGGTGATCGAAACAAGATGCGGGGATGTGTAAAGACCTGTCTTGATCCCTGCTTCCACGCAAATGGAATTCAGAAAAGCGCAGACCGAACCTTTCCCGTTCGTCCCGGCTACCTGTACTTTTAGATACTTTGTTTCTGGGTTTCCTAACGCGGCGAGCAGCTTGCGGATATTCTCCAGCCCGAGCTTCATCGTCTCGACCTCGTTGCCGAGCGATAATAGATAGGCTTCGGATTCGCTGAAGTTCACGAGGCTAATATTCGCCGGTGATAATTGACCTGGCCGAGATGATAGTTTAGGTGAGTAGCCAGATGGACGAGAAAGAATTCGGTCGTCATCGGCTCCCCAAAAACTTCGATCGGATAGATTTTCGAAAGGTCATCACCAGTAAGTTTTTCGAGCGTTTCTTTCACGACCGCTGCCGTTTCTGCAATATCGGCGAGCAATTTATCCCTAGGCACGCCTGTGTCCGAAAACTCTGTATCCCGATCGCGAACATAACCAGAATTTCCAGGCACCGCACCGATAAAATGCTTCAGATTGCCGATCAGATGAAGCGCCAGATTGCCGGCAGAATTTGTGATTTCGCCGCTCGTTTTCCAAAGATCGGTTTCATTTGAATATTGCTCTATCTCAGTAATCAATCGGCCGAGATCGCGTTCGAAAAGTTGTATCAATACATCGTTCAACATAATGCATAATAATTTCTCATTTCTAACCAGATGACAGAAATTCTACTCTATTGA
>JBQTJB010000105.1:0-5706 GCA_052387555.1 Blastocatellia bacterium
TCAGCCGCGTGCGAAAGAACCGAGTTTTTCCGGTAAATAATGTTTAGCTTTCGCTCCAGAGTCATTCCCGAAACCGAAAGTCCTTTCATTTGTCCGTTTGCGATCTCCGCCTGGGCGGTAAGTTTCGGAACCAAAGCGACGCCGATGCCGGTCTCCACAAGGCGCTTGATTGCCTCGAGCGAAGGTAATTCGACAGAGATGTTAAGCCGAGTATTATGTTTTTCGAAGGTCTGGATGACCTTGTTTCTATAAGGTGATGGAGCGTTGTGGGCTATAAAAGTTTCCTCGCCGAGTTCTGCTATGTTGACGGAGACGCAGCCCGCAAAGCGGTGCTTAGGAGAAACAATCAGTACTAATTCGTCCGTCATTACAGAGACTGATCTTAGTGAATCGTCATTCGGCTTGAACGAAATTACACCGAGTTCGACCTCGCGTGCGGTTATCTCTTTTGGAATGCGGCTGGCGACGCCGCGTTGAACCTCGATCTTAATAAGCGGATGGCGTTTCCGGTACTCTTTAATAACTGGCAGCAAATAGAAAACCGTGTGTTCGTTGGCGCTGATAGAAACTTTGCCTGTGTGGAGATTTTGCATCTCCTTTATTGCGCCTTGTGCCGAATGCCGAAGATTGAGCATTTGGCGGGCATAGTCGAGTAGAATTTCCCCCGCGTAGGTTAGCGTACCGTCTTTGGACGAGCGGTCAAAAAGTTTCTCGCCGACTTCCTGCTCAAGACGCCGGATTGCCTGGCTAACCGCCGGCTGTGTTCTATCAAGCGCTTCTGCGGCCCGCGAAAAGCTGCGTTCCCTCGCAACTGTCACAAGGACCTCGAGTTGGTTTATATCCATATCAATGTCGGGCGCAGTTTCGGGTAAGTTAGAAAATCATACGTATTTTACAAAATCTTTGTCTAGCCAACCATCGCATGTACTAATTCTATCATTAGATTTTATTATGGTAAAGTGAGCTTCATAAGCTTGACTTTAATTTCTAATTTTCGCTAACCTTCTCCTTTGAGTTCGAATTTTGCCTTAAATCATTGTTCTGTTTGTGTTTGGATGATCAATGGAGTTTAAAAGAATCAGAATTTTCGATACGACGCTTCGCGACGGAGAACAGTCGCCTGGCTGTTCGATGTTTTTGGATGAAAAGATCGAAATGGCGCTACAGCTCGAAAGACTTGGTGTCGATGTGATCGAGGCGGGTTTTCCGATCGCGTCCGAGGGAGATTTTCAATCGGTTAAGTCGGTCTCCGCCGTATGTGAAGATGCAACCGTTGCCGCCCTTTGCCGCACCGTGGAAGCCGATGTACAACGAGCAGCCGATGCGTTGCGTGATGCAAGATTCCCGCGCATCCACACATTTGTCGCCACTTCGGACATCCATTTGGAATATAAACTGAGAAAGAGCCGTTCGGAAGTTCTTGAGATGACCAAAAATGCCGTTCGAATGGCGAGCGAACTCGCGCCGGAGGTTGAATTTTCGGCGGAGGACGCGACGCGCAGCGACATTGATTTTCTTTGCGAGGTTTTTGAAACGGCGGTCGAAGCCGGAGCAACCATTTTGAATATTCCGGATACGGTCGGTTACACGCTTCCGGCGGAATTCTCAGATCTGATAAGCATTGTGAAGGAAAAAGTGGTACGGGACCGGAACCTTACGATCAGCGTTCATTGCCATAACGATCTGGGACTTGCAGTGGCAAACAGCATCGCGGCAATTGCTGCCGGTGCGACCCAGGTCGAATGCACGATAAACGGCATCGGCGAACGAGCCGGAAATGCTTCGCTGGAAGAAGTGATAATGGCCTGTGCAGTCCGCTCGGACAAGATTCCGATCGAAACTAATATCGACACTACCCAGCTTTATCCGACGAGTCAACTTCTTTCCTCGATCATCAGTTTCAGCGTACAGCCTAATAAAGCGATCGTCGGCAAGAACGCATTTGCGCATGAGGCGGGCATTCATCAGCACGGCGTGCTTAGCAATCCGTTGTGTTATGAGATTATGACGCCTGAGTCAGTCGGTGTTCCAAAGAACGACATTGTATTGGGCAAACATTCGGGACGTCACGCGCTTGTGGCTCGCTACGACGAGCTTGGTTTTCACTTTAACAGCGCCGAAATATCGGAGATCTATCAGCGATTTGTTACACTTGCCGACCGCAAGAAAAATATCTACGAGCAGGACCTGATCGCGCTTATTCCTAATCGGATTCCATCTGCGATTGCCGTATAAAAACATGAAAGTTATTGTGCTTCCGGGCGACGGAATAGGGCCAGAAGTTACCCGCGAAACCATTCGGGTTTTGAACGAGGTTACGTCGGCATACGGATTTTCATTGGATACTGAAGAGCATCTTATTGGCGGAGCTGCCATATTAAAATCCGGTTCGCCGCTCCCCGACGAAACGCTAGAAGCGTGCATGGATAGCGATGCGGTTCTGCTTGGAGCGGTCGGGTCTCCGGAGTTCGACGATCTTCCGACCGATAAACGGCCCGAGATCGGCCTGCTTAGGCTGCGAAAAGCTCTCGGCGGATTTGCAAATCTTCGCCCTGCGATGGCGATTCCTGCGCTGATTGATTCGTCCCCGCTCCGTCGTGAAATTTTCGAAGGCACCGATCTTCTTATCGTTCGCGAACTCCTCGGCGGGCTTTATTTCGGCGAACCTCGTGAGATAAGCATCGACGGGAACGAGGCGTTCAACACGATGCGTTACAGCCGCGACGAGATCGAACGCGTCGCTCGCGTTGCATTCGAATCGGCTCGCGGCCGCCGCCGGAAGCTGACATCGGTTGATAAGTCAAACGTGCTCGAAACCTCGCGTTTGTGGCGAAGTGTCGTAAACGAAATTGCAAAGGACTTCCCAGATGTGGCCGTCGAGCACGTTTTTGTGGACGCCTGCGCCATGCATTTGGTTACGGAGCCGACGCGGTTCGACGTGATCTTGACCGAGAATCTTTTCGGCGATATCTTGTCTGACGAAGCCGCGGTGCTAACCGGTTCGCTCGGAATGCTTCCGTCGGCAACGATCGGTGGAAGCGTCGATCTTTATGAACCAGTGCACGGTTCCGCTCCGGACATAGCAGGAAAGAACATTGCAAATCCGATCGGCGCAATTGCCTCGGCAGCGATGATGCTGCGGCACACCGCAAAGAACGACCGAGCGGCAAAAGCAATTGAAGACGCTATCGGCAAAGTTCTCGGGAAAGGTTACAGAACTGCCGACATTGCCCGTAAGAATGATAAAATCTCTGCAACAGATGAGATCGGAATGCTCATCGCTCAATTCGCGGTCGAGGGAGCTAACACAGCTTTTGCTCTGCACGCGGTTTGAACGAGAATGAAAACGCTTTACGACAAAATTTGGGGAGCACATGTCGTCCATGAATCGCCCGATAAACCGGCAATCTTGTATGTTGATCTGCACCTGATTCACGAAGTAACCTCGCCGCAGGCATTTGAAGGGCTTCGAATGAACTCAAGACACGTTCGACGGCCCGAGCTTACTTTTGCAACAGTCGATCATGCTATTCCCACCATTAACCGCGATCTTCTGTTCCGCGACCCGATCGCATGGAAACAGGTTCAAACCTTGCGGCAGAATTGCGAAGAGTTCGGCGTCCGGCTTTACGACATGGATCGGATCGAGCAAGGAATAGTTCATGTATTCGGGCCGGAGCAAGGATTGACCCAGCCGGGAATGACTGTCGTCTGCGGCGATTCGCATACATCCACGCACGGAGCGTTCGGAGCACTTGCCTTCGGAATCGGGACAAGCGAGGTCGAACATGTCCTGGCGACACAAACTCTGCAACAGACAAGGGCGAAAAACCTGCTGATGAATATTGTCGGCGATCTACCGTTTGGCGTGACGGCAAAAGATCTGATTTTAGGAATCATAAACAAGATCGGAACTGGCGGTGGAACCGGCCACGTTATCGAATACGCGGGTGACGCGATAAAAAAACTTTCCATGGAAAGCCGCATGACCGTCTGCAACATGACTATCGAGGCCGGCGCCAAAGCCGGATTGATAGCGCCGGACGAAAAGACTTTCGCGTACTTGAAAGGTCGCCCTTTTTGCCTGAAAGGTGCAGAGTGGGAACGCAGCGTCGATCATTGGCGGACGCTTCCGACCGACGACGGCGCTCGACACGACAAAATGGTCGAGATCAATGCCTCAGAACTCGAACCGTTTGTTACATGGGGCACCTCGCCCGAAATGTCGGCCGGAATATCCGGCACAGTTCCCGAACTTGACGGAATCGACGACGGCGGAAAACGGTCTTCGTATGAGCGGGCTTTGTCATATATGGGTCTGCGACCTGCTCAAAAAATGGATGAAATAGATATCGACAGAGCTTTTATCGGTTCGTGTACAAATTCGAGGATTGAAGATCTTCGCGAAGCAGCGGCCGTGGCTAAAGGACACAAAGTTAACCAAAGAGTGAGCGCAATGGTCGTTCCGGGCTCGATGCAGATAAAGCGGCAGGCTGAGGAAGAAGGCCTCGCCAAAATTTTCGAAGACGCCGGTTTCGAATGGCGGGACGCCGGATGCTCGATGTGCCTCGCAATGAATGAAGATGTTTTGAGCGATGGTGAAAGATGTGCCTCTACCAGCAACCGGAATTTCGAGGGACGCCAGGGACGCGGCGGACGCACTCATCTTGTCAGTCCGTCGATGGCGGCGGCCGCGGCGATTGCCGGGCATTTCGTCGATGTGCGGAATTGGACCTTCAAGAATTAGTTTTATGGAACGGTTTAAAAAACATTCGGGATACGCGGTTGTTATCGACATCGCAAACATAGATACCGATCAGATAATTCCGAAACAGTTTTTGAAGCGAATCGAACGCACGGGTTACGGTGAGTTTCTTTTCTATGATTGGCGCTTCAATTCCGACGGATCGCTTAAAACAGATTTTGTGCTGAACGACCCGCGGTTCAAGAAAGCCTCGATTCTCGTCGCAGGTGAGAATTTCGGATGCGGCTCATCACGTGAACATGCCCCGTGGAGTTTGCTCGACTACGGTTTTCGTGTAGTTATCGCGCCGAGCTTCGCCGACATTTTCTTTAACAACAGCCTGAAAAACGGCCTATTGCCCGTGGCTCTTGATTCATCGGTCGTGGCGCAAATTGCCGATTCCAGTCAGACGAAACCCGACCTTGAGCTTACGATAGATCTTGAGGAACAGATTGTTACCTCCGGTGACGAATTCAGCGTTGGCTTCAAGATCGATCCTTTTCAGCGTCATTGCCTGCTCAACGGCCTTGATGATATTGCTCTGACACTTGAGCACGAAGAGAAAATTTCTGCTTTTGAGCAAGATAGCGGCATACCCTGCCGATTCACGTCTCTGACTTCTTAACACCTCGTACCCGCTGCCGTTCAATTACCTGTTTGCTTTTTTCAATTCGGCAAGTTACCATAAAAAGTCGTTAAATCGAGCATTTTGTTGATTAATAACCCCTGAATCCCAGCTTTACTCGCAACAAATTTGACGGTTTCTGCGCGCTTTTTATGGGCTTTTCTACAATCGCAATTCACGCCGGAAATGAACCTGACATTGCTACCGGTGCCGTCAGCGTCCCGATCTATCAAACATCGACTTACGCGCAGGAAGCTCTCGGCAAACACAAGGGATTCGAATACGCCCGTACGCAGAATCCAACCCGCCTCGCTCTGGAAAAGAACATTGCCGCCCT
>JBQTJB010000106.1:0-2274 GCA_052387555.1 Blastocatellia bacterium
TTCGGGCGTTGGTACTGCGGTTACATTTTGAGAATAAACAGGTGCAACAAAAAGGATTGCCAGAATAAGCAAGAGAATTTTTGGGAAAATCATTTAAACCTCCGTTGATGAACCAAATTATCATAGAAGGCTTGCACGAAATAGTAAATGATATTCTCGTTGAAATCTGTTTGTGAGAAACACGAAGACGTAAGGTTTTGGTAATATCGGGGTTTGGTGCAGAATTAAAATACTAAACGATATGCTGCTGGTTATCGACAATTACGATTCCTTCACGTACAACCTCGTCCAATACTTGGGCGAGCTCGGTGCGGAAATGAAGATATTCCGTAACGACGAAGTAACAGTCGATGAGATCGAAAACGACCTCAGACCAGAGCGAATCCTTATCTCTCCCGGCCCCGGAACACCTGATGACGCGGGCGTTTCGCTGTCCTTGATAGAACGCTTTGCCAGTAAAGTCCCGATTCTCGGAGTGTGTCTGGGGCATCAGGCCATTGGACAGCACTTTGGCGGAAAGGTCGTTCGTGCCCCTGAACCTGTTCATGGAAAGTCCGTGGAAGTGACGCATGACGGCAAAACGATATTCAACGGAATATCCGAAACTTTCAGTGCCGGGCGTTATCACTCGTTGATAGTCGAACGCGAATCGCTGCCTGACTGTCTGGAAATCTCCGCAACATCGCCGGACGGATTGGTCATGGCAATGCGCCATCGCGAATTTAAGATCGAAGGCGTTCAGTTTCACCCGGAATCTATCCTAACCGAACACGGGATGGCGATGCTGCAAAACTTTCTCAACCTTTGATGATAATCCTTTCTCCATTGGGCTGGATCTATAGCTGGATAATCGGCCTGCGGAACGTGCTGTACGACCGCGAACTGTTGAAAAGCTATTCGCTTGGTGCGAGAACAATAAGCATCGGGAACCTCACTACCGGCGGCACGGGAAAGACGCCGATGGTCGCTTTGGTTGCCGGTATTTTGGCAGAGCAAGGCGAAAATGTGTGTGTTCTTACCCGCGGGTACGGGCGCAGAAATCCAAAAGAACGCGTGTTAGTTTCAGACGGCGAAACAGTTTTGGCCGATGCCGAAACCGGCGGCGATGAACCGGTCGAACTGGCACGAAGATTGATCGGAAAGGCTGTAGTTGTAGCTGACGCGGACCGTGTCGCTGCCGCGCATTGGGCGAAAGATAAATTCGGTATCACCGCATTTATTTTGGACGACGGTTTTCAGCAACGCCGGGCGAACCGCGATCTTGACATAGTCTGCATCGATGCCACAAACCCGTTTGGAAATGGGCGGATATTACCGGCGGGAACGCTGCGTGAATCATTCAATCATCTGAAACGAGCTGATGCGATCGTTGTCACGCGGGCTAATCTGGTCGATTCAACTGCCGAGATTGTCAAAAGATTGCAAAAAAGGAACCCGGATGCCTCGATATTTTTGAGTGAAAACCGAATTGTCGGATTTGTTGAACTTGCGCGGTTTAAGGAAACATCGGTCGATTCAACCAATACATTAGGGAATCGAAGATTCGCAGCGTTCTGCGCCCTCGGCAACCCTGAAAACTTCTTCCAACAGCTTCGCCTCGAAGGTTTGGATCTGGCCTTGACGGAGAGGTTTCGCGACCACCACAGATACTCTCAGAACGACGTTGACCGGCTTGAGTTAATTGCAAAGGCGGTCGGGGCCCATGCTTTTGTCACGACGGCGAAAGATGCGGTAAAGCTTTTCGGATTGCGTTTCGAAATTGAATGTCTGGTTGCGGAAATCGAGACGGTGGTAATTGACGGAGGTTCTTTCCGAAATCTTATCGTTTCTTTGTAGGGGGCTCTTTCTTATCGCCCCAATAGAACGCCCGAACTACAAGCACGTAAACAAGAATACAAATAAGTAGCAGAAGGAAAAAGAAAACGATAAACCAGACCAGAGACGACATATCAGGCTTTTTCCTCCGCCGCATTCTCGATTATTTCGGCTGGGCTGTCAAATAAAGAGCGGCTGCCGCGATGTTCGAGGACGTGCCGGTAAATTACCGTGATCAACGCCACAATCGGAATCGCAATGAATACTCCCGGAATACCCGCTACTTGTTCACCGGCCAGAACTGACAGAATTATCATTACCGGATGCAGATGAATTCCCCCGCGAACTATGCGTGGATAAGTGACATAGTCGTGTATAACCCGCAGCACGATTAAAAACAAAGCCGCATAAAGAGCATTCCACGGCTGATCTGAAAATCCCGATGTGGTAATCACGATC